>NZ_VRVH01000004.1:0-59573 GCF_008040095.1 Methylobacterium sp. WL6
CCGTGAACCCCGCCGCAGCCGCCCTCGGCCTGCGACGCGGCGAGCCGCTGGGCCGCGTGCAGGCGCGGATCTCGACCCCGCTCCACGTCCACCCGGCCGATCCGGCCGCCGACGCAGCGGCGTTCGCCAGGCTCTGCCTCTGGGCGCAGCGCTACACGCCGTGCGTCGTCCCCTTCGGCCCGGCCGAGGCCTGCGACGGCCTGTACCTCGACGTCACGGGGGCGGCCCACCTCCTGGGCGGCGAAGCCGATCTGGTCGCGGACCTCGCCGCGCGCCTCGCGCGATCCGGGATCCCGGCACGGATCGCACTCGCCGACACTCCCGGCGCGGCCTTCGCCCTCGCGCGATACGGGCGCGGCGAGACCATGTGCGTCCCATCGGAGAGGACCGAGCAGGCCCTGAGGCCCCTCCCCGTCGAGGCCCTGCGCTGCGAGCCAGCCGTCGCCGTCGCCCTGAAGCGGCTCGGCCTGCGCAGGATCGGCGCCGTCCTCGACGCGCCGCGCCCGCCGCTGGCCCGCCGCTTCGGCGCAGCGCTCCTCGTTCGCCTCGACCAGGCGGCCGGGTGCCGGCCGGAGCCGCTCGTCCCGGTCACGGAGCCCGTGCGCTACGGCGCCGCCCGCGGCTTCCTCGATCCGATCGGCAGCCAGGAGATCATCGTCGCCACGGTGCGGAGGCTGATGGCCGAGATCGCGCCGCGCCTGGAGGCGGACGGGCTCGGCGCCCGCGGCTTTCGCCTGTCGCTGCACCGGGTCGACGACGTGGTGCGCGCCCTCGACCTCGGCCTGTCCGAGCCGAGCCGCAGCCCCGACCATGTCGCGCGCCTGCTGCAGCTTCGGCTCGAACGGCTCGGCTCTGGCCTAGATGCCGGCTTCGGCTTCGAGACGGTCCGCCTGGACGTGTCCGCCACCGGCCCGATGCCCGGCCGGCAAGCTACCCTCGCCACCGGCCCCGCCCCTCAGGACGACCGGACCGCCGGCCTCGCCGACGCCCTACGCCAGCGCTTCGGCCGACCCGTGATCCGCCTGAGCCCCCGTGCGAGCCACGTGCCCGAGCGCGCCGACCGCATCGCCCCCTGGGACACCGAACCTTGGCGCATCGAGCGCGTCGTCCTGCACTGGCCCGATCCCGATGCCGGCATCGGTCCCCGGCCGCTGGTGCTGTTCGACCGCGGCGAGGCGGCCGAGGACGTGATCGCCCTGGTGCCGGAGGGGCCGCCGCGCCGTTTCCGCTGGCGCTCCCGCCTCCATCGGATCGCGCATTCGGAAGGGCCGGAACGGATCGAGCCCGAATGGTGGCGCGAGTCCGGCGTCCCGCGCGACTACTACGTCGTCGAGTGCGAATCCGGCCGCCGGCTCTGGCTCTACCGCGACGGCCCGAACCTGGCCGACCGGCCGGCCGCCTGGTTCGTGCACGGGCTGTTCGCGTGACGGCGGCGGCTTACGCGGAACTGGCCGTCTCGACCAACTTCTCGTTCCTGCGCGGCGCCTCGCATCCGCAGGAATACGTCGAGCAGGCGATCGCCTACGGGCTTCGCGCCATCGGCATCGCCGACCGCAACACCTTCGCCGGGGTGGTCCGCGCCTATGCGGCGGCGCGGGTGAAGCCGGAGCGACCGGGCGCGAAGGACATCTGGAACATCCCGTTCCTGCCGGGGGTGCGGCTCGTCACCGAGGACGGGTTCGAGGCGGTGACCTACCCGATGGATCGAGCGGGCTACGGCCGCCTGTGCCGGCTGCTGTCCTCGGGCAACCGGCGGGCGCGCAAGGGCGGATGCCGCTTCTCCTTCGCGGAGATGCTGGAGGCGGCCGAGGGACAGGTCTTCATTGCGATGCCCCCCGGGCGGCGGCTGGTGCCGCCCGCGGCCTTCTCCGCCCGGGTCGAGGCGCTGGCAGCCGCCGCCCCCGGAAGGGTCTGGCTCGGTGCCAGCCACCGCCACCGCGGCGACGAGCGCCGGCGTCTCGGCCTCCTCGCCGAGCTCGGGCATCGCCTCGGCGCGCCGATGGTCGCGGTGTCCGACGCGCTCTACCACCATCCCGACCGGCGTCCGCTGCAGGACGTGATCGCCTGCATCCGCGAGGGCTGCACCCTCGCGGAGGCCGGCTACCGCCTGGAAGCCAACGCCGAGCGCCATCTCAAGCCGCCTTCGGAGATGGCGCGGCTGTTCGCCGACCATCCTGAGGCGCTCGCCCGCACGGTCGAGATCGCGGAGGCCTGCGGCTTCTCCCTCGGGATGCTGAGCTACGAGTACCCCGAGGAGCCGGTGCCGCCGAACCGGACGCCTCAGGACTACCTGGAGGAACGGGTCTGGGACTGCGCGCGCTGGCGCTTCCCCGACGGCGTCCCCGTGGACATCGAGAGGACCCTTCATGGGGAGCTCGCCCTCATCGCGAAGATGAACTACGCGCAGTACTTCCTCACCATCCGCGACATCGTGGAGTTCGCGCGCGGCCGGGGCATCCTGTGCCAGGGCCGCGGCTCGGCCGCCAACTCCGCCGTGTGCTTCTGCCTCGGCATCACCGCGGTCGACCCGACCCAGATCCGCCTGCTGTTCGCCCGCTTCATCTCCGAGAACCGCGACGAGCCGCCCGACATCGACGTCGACTTCGAGCACGAGCGCCGCGAGGAGGTGATCCAGTACCTCTACGGCAAGTACGGCCGCGAGCGCGCGGCGATCTGCTCGACGGTGATCCACTACCGCCCGCGCTCGGCCATCCGCGAGGTCGGCAAGGTGCTAGGGCTGACCGAGGACATCACCGACTCGCTCGCCGAGACGGTGTGGGGGTCGTGGGGCAAGGACCTGCCGGACAAGCACGTGGCCCAGGCCGGCCTCGATCCCGGAAACCCGGCGATCCGGCAGGCGGTGGACCTCGCGGTCTCGCTGATCGGCTTCCCACGGCACTTGTCGCAGCACGTCGGCGGGTTCGTTCTGACCCGCGGGCGGCTCGACGAGACCGTGCCGGTCGGCAACGCCGCGATGCCCGACCGCACCTTCATCGAATGGGACAAGGACGACATCGACGTGGTCGGCCTGATGAAGGTCGACGTGCTGGCGCTCGGCATGCTCACCTGCATCCGCCGCGGGCTCGATTTCCTGGCCCGCGACTACGGCCTCGACTACCCGACCCTCGCCGACCTGCCGCCGGAGGATCCGGAGGTCTACGCGATGCTGTCGAAGGCCGATTCCGTCGGCGTGTTCCAGGTCGAAAGCCGGGCGCAGATGTCGATGCTGCCGCGGCTGAAGCCGAACGCATTCTACGACCTCGTGGTGCAGGTTGCGATCGTCCGCCCCGGCCCGATCCAGGGGGACATGGTGCACCCCTACCTGCGGCGGCGGTCGGGTGCCGAACCGGTGGAATACCCGGCCCCCCACCCCGATCACGGGCCGGCCAACGAGTTGGAGAAGGTCCTCGAAAAGACTTTCGGCGTGCCGCTGTTCCAGGAGCACGCCATGCAGATCGCGATCACCGCGGCCGGCTTCACCCCGGCCGAGGCCGACGGCCTGCGCCGGGCGATGGCGACCTTCCGGCACGTCGGCACGATCGGCGGCTTCGAGCAGAAGTTCATCGGCGGGATGACTGGACGGGGCTACCCGAGGGACTTCGCTGAGCGCTGCTTCGCGCAGATCCGCGGGTTCTCCACCTACGGCTTCCCGGAGAGCCATGCGGCGAGCTTCGCGCTTCTGGTCTACGCCTCGGCCTGGCTGAAATGCCGGCACCCGGACGTGTTCCTGGCCGCGATCCTCAATTCGCAGCCGATGGGCTTCTACCAGCCGGCGCAGCTGGTGCGCGACGCCCGCGCCCACGGCGTCGAGGTGCGCGGGCCCGACGTCAACGCCAGCGACTGGGACTGCACCCTGGAGCCGGCCGCAGAGGCTCCCCCGCCCGGGGTGCCGAAGCGGCTCGCGGTGCGGATCGGCCTGCGGCAGATCACCGGGCTGCCGCAGGCTGCGATGCGCCGGCTCGTGGCGTTGCGGGCCAACGGCTATGCCAGCATCGAGGGCCTGCAGGCGGCCCTGGCGCTGCCCCGCAACGCGCTGGAGCGGCTGGCCGAGGCCGACGCGTTCCGCTCCCTCGACCTCGACCGGCGGGCGGCCCTGTGGATGGTGCGGACGCTGGAGGGCGGTCGCATCGCCAAGCCCGTGCCGGACGAAGCCCTCGGCCGCCGCGCGCACCTGCTGGAGGCGCCGTTGCCGCTCTTCGCCTTCCATGCCGACGACGGGCTCTTCCACGACGAGCCGACCGTGGCGCTGCCGCCGATGCCGGCTTCCGAGCAGGTGGCCGAGGATTATTCCGCCACCGGGCTCTCGCTGAAGGGCCACCCGGTCGCGTTCTTCCGCGCCCGGCTCGCCCGGATCGGCGCCGTTCCGGCCCGCGAGCACCACGATCTAGGCTTTCCCCAGAACGGCCGCGTCACCGTGGCCGGGCTGGTGCTGACGCGGCAGCGGCCCGGCACCGCCAAGGGCGTGGTGTTCCTGACCCTCGAGGACGAGACCGGCATCGCCAACGTTATCGTCTGGAAGAAGGTGTTCGAGGCCAACCGCCGCGCCGCGATGAACGCCCGCTTCCTGGCGGTGCAGGGCCTGGTGCAGCGGGCCGAGGGCGTGGTCCACCTCGTCGCCGAGCGGTTCCGCGACCTGACGGAGGAGTTGCGCGAGCTTCGCGCCGGCGGCGTGCGCCTGCCGCCCGAGACCAACGATTTCGGGGCTCCCACCGACCGGCGGACCTATCGCAGCCGGGATTTCCATTGAGGGCGCCGCGCGCCGAGCCTCGACAGCCGACCGGCTGCGCGTATGGTGCGGCCATGCTTCGCTTCGCCCTCGCCTGCCTCCTGCTGATCCCCGCCGCTGCCCGCGCCGACGAATGCGACGGCCTCGCCCAGAGGATCGCCGCCGCCACAGGCGGCAAGGTCGGGCGCCGCGCCGGCCCCAGCATCGACATCCGGGTGCCCGGCGCGATCAAGCTCGACCTGACCTGCCGGGCCGAGCCGATCGTCCAGGCGAGCTCCGGCGAGACGACGCCGTCGGCCGCCTTCTTCCGCGACCTGTCGATCGCCTCCGAGCTGCTCGTCGGCGAGTCGGCCGGCGCGGTCCAGGCCATCATCGCCACGGCGCATGCCACCGCGCTCTCGGAGCGGCGCAAGTCGTTCATCCAGCAGAACGGCTGGTCGGCGAGCTGCTACACCGACAGCACCGGCTCGATCCGCACCCTCTGCTCGGTCGGCCGCATCCCGCCGGGCTGACATGCGCTTGACCGGTCGTGCGGTCGGGCCGATCTCTCTCGCAGACGTTCTCGGCACGGAGCCCATCATGCCCGCCTTGCTGACGGACGCTTCCCGCCTCGACGCGCATCGAACCTTCTGGGACTTCGTCGCGTCCCGCCCCGACGAGGAGAAATGGGAACTCATCGAAGGGCGTTTCGTCATGCAGGCGCAGCCGAGCATCGATCATCAGATCATCGCCGGAAACCTCGACCGGCGGCTGAGTGAGGGCCTCGAACGGATCGGCTCGGACCGGGTGGTCCTGCAGAACCCGGCGATCGACCTGCGGCCGGTGATCGAGGGGAACGCCTACGTTCCCGACGCCGCCGTGATCGATCGATCCGACGTCGAGCCCGGCCGAAGCGTTTCCGGGACCTGCTACCTCGCCGCCGAGATCATCTCCCCCAGCGACCGCCGGAAGCCCTCGAGCTCGAACCGCGGGAAGATCGCGATCAAGTTGGCGGGCTACCAGGCCCTGCCGATGTGCGACGTCGTCCTGCTGATCGAGCAGCGGGTCGTCGCGGTGACGCTCGCCATCCGCGACGCGGGCGGCTGGATCACGCGACGCCTGACCGATCCCGGCGAGCGCCTGATCCTGCCCGCCGCCGGCCTGGATTGCCGGGTCCTCGACCTCTACGCGCGCACCTCCCTGGCACGCGCGCGGAGGACGGCCTGAGCGTTCGCCTCAGTACTCGACGACGTCCTCGAGCGCGTAGTGCTTCACCGTCTTGCGGTTGGCGATCAGCTCCTTGATCGTCGGCTCGCCCCGCATGGCGCGGCCGATGGCGAGCTTCGTCGCCTCGTAGTTGGTGCGGTAGAGGTCCTTGCGGTCCACGTTCGGATCGGCGCCGCAGCGCTCGTCGAGCCAGATCATGATGATCATGCACAGCTCGTCCAAGCCGTCCTTGGGCAGGATGCCCTCGATCACGCAATCGACGATCGCGTCGCCGGTTGCGGCCTGAACCACGCCGCCGAGAAGCTCGGCGTATTCCGCGGTGTGGATCGTGACCTTCGTGGTCATCATCGTCGCCGGGCGCACGAGCTGGTTGAGGTCGCGCACCACGAACATCCGGGTGTGGCCCTGCACCTGGCCCATCATGCCGGCGAAGGCCTGGCCGACCGGGCCCCGCGTCGAGCCGATCAGCACCTCGGGCATCGCGTCGGTGTATTGCCCCTCGGCGGCGAGCACCGTCGCCTCGCCCGTGCGGAACCAGATCTCGGACATGTCTCTCGGCCTTGGAAGCGGCGCCCCGGCGAGGCGCGGTCGGCCGCGCAGACATCATCCCCGGAGGGCTTCGTCAACCGCCGGACCGGGCGGCCGCCTCGATAAAGCCCGGCGCCGGCTCTGGCCTCCGCGGGCGCGATCGGTCATGCAGGACGGCGACCGAACGGGAATGCACGACGATGAGCGATCCGGAGCAGGAACCGGGCCCCGCGGGCGAACGCGGCTGGAGTCTGTCCGCGGCTGCGGCGGGCGACGGCGTGCGCCTCGAGCTCGGGCTGCCCGACCTCGACGGCAAGCCGGTCACCGCCATCCTCAGCCTGAGCCGGGCGGAGGCGCGCGCCTTCGCCCGCACGTTGCTCGCCGCCTCGGGCGACGCCGCCGAGCGCAGCTTCCCGCGGCCCGCCAAGCGATAGCGGCTCAACGCAGCCCGATGCCGGGATTGGTGCGCCCGGGCAGGCGCGGCACCTTCGCGGTGCGCGGCTCGATCGGGGCGCCGCAGGCGTAGACGAACTCGGTCTGCAGGTCGGTGAACACCGTCTCGCCGGTGATCCTGCAATCCTCGCGCACCGTCTCGTCGAGGTAGGTCCGCGCCGCCAGGCGGAAGCGCGCCGCCCGCGTCTCGCCGGGGTCGCGGTCGGCATAGCGGTCGCCGATACCGCAGCCGGTGAACTCGCGTACCGCGTTCGAGACGATCAGCATCCGTCGTTGCTGGCGCTGGTCGTAGACCTCGTACGGGTCGTTGCAGGAGATCGTCACGACCTGGGGCGTCAGGCTGACATAGGTCTTGGAGATGTGGGAAAACCCGGTGCATCCGGTGACCGCGAGGCCCGTCGCGACGGCGATGACAAACGCCAGCCGCTTCATACCCGTCTCCACGCAACCGACCCGCGGACGACCCGCACGGGCATTGAAGCCGCGACGGCCGTTCGGTCAAGCTCCGCCGGGACACAGGCGCCGGCTTATGCGCCGCCGCCTTCCCAATCCTCGACCCGCAGGCCGGGGACGCGCGAGAATTCGCGGACGTTGCGGGTGACGAGCGTCACGTCGCGCGCGAGTGCCTGCCCGGCGATCAGGACGTCGTAGGGGCCGATCGGCGTTCCGGCCGCGGCGAGGACCGCACGGATCTCGCCGGCCTTGCGGGCGTCGGCGACGGTGAAATCGATCACGGGGAAGCGCAGGGCATCGATCCCGGCGAGCGTTTCGTCTTGGCGATCACCATGATAGGCGCCGAAGAACAACTCGTGCGAAACGATCGCCGAAACGCCGGAATCGCGCCGCCGATGTGCTCGCAACCGCTCCCAAACCCGTTGTCGTTGCTTCAGCAAAGCCACTACGACATTGGTATCAAGCAGATAGAGCATCAGAGTTCGTCGAGCGCCGGGCGGTCTTGCTGCGGCACATCTTCATCCGTGGCTTCCAGGATGGCATCGAGGACGTCAGGGTCGAGCTTGACGGCGATGGCTTCGAGCCAAGCCCACTCATCCACGATCGGTTCGAGGATGACCGCCTCGCCGTCGCGTCGGATCCGCACCGTGTCGCCCTCGAACTGGAAACCGGGCGGCAATTGTACCGCCTCCTCCCCGTCCGATCGGATGATCTTCGCGATGTTCGACATGCCGACCTCCCGATGTCCGTCACGAGGATAGATCGGGAGGCCGGAGCCGCAAAGTCGAGGCGGCCTACTCCGCCGCCACCGCCAGGTAGCGCACCGGATCGTAGTTGAGGATCGGCCCGAGCCAGCGCTCCACGGCGTGCAGGTCCATGCCCTTGCGCATCGCGTAGTCCTCGACCTGGTCGCGCTCCACCTTGGCGACGCCGAAGTAGTGCGCCTTCGGGTGGGCAATGTAGAGCCCTGAGACCGACGAGCCCGGCCACATCGCGTAGGATTCGGTGAGCTTCACGCCGATGCGGCGCTCGGCCTGGAGCAGGTCGAACAGCGTGACCTTCTCGGTGTGATCGGGCTGCGACGGGTAGCCCGGGGCCGGGCGGATGCCGTCGTATTCCTCGCGCACCAGCTCTTCCGGCGTGTAGGTCTCGTCCGCCGCGTAGCCCCAGAACTCGCGCCGCACGCGCTCGTGCATGCGCTCGGCAAACGCCTCGGCGATGCGGTCGGCGAGCGCCTTGACCAGGATCGAGCGGTAGTCGTCGTTGGCGCGCTCGAACTTCTCGGCGATCCGCACCTCTTCCAGGCCCGCCGTGACGACGAAGCCGCCGACGTAGTCGGCGATCCCGGTCTCGGCAGGCGCCACGAAGTCCGACAGGCACGTGTTCGGCCGCCCGTCGCGCTTCGACAGCTGCTGGCGCAGGCCGTGGAAGGTCGCCAGCGTCTCCGAGCGGCTCTCGCCGGTGTAGAGGCGGATGTCGTCGCCGACCGCGTTGGCCGGCCAGAAGCCGAGGATCGCCTTCGGGTTGAACCAGCGCTCGGCGACGATCTGCTTGAGCATCGCCTGCGCGTCCTCGAACAGGGCCTTGGCCGCCGGGCCCTGGTTCGGGTCCTCGAAGATCGCGGGGTAGCGGCCCTTGAACTCGTAGGTCTGCAGGAACGGCGTCCAGTCGATGTAGGGCACGAGGTCGGCCACCTCGTACGAGCCGTAGACGCGCGTCCCGGTGAAGCTCGGCTTCTTCGGCGCGTAATCGGTCCAGTCGATCTTGAACGCGTTGGCGCGGGCCTTGGCCAACGGCAGGCGCTGCTTGTCGAGCTCCGAGCGGGCGTGGGCGTCGGCGACCTTGGCGTATTCCGCCTGCACCTTCTCGATCACCCCGCCGCGGGTCTCCTTCGAGATCAGGCTCGAGACCACGCCGACCGCGCGGCTGGCATCGGTGACGTAGATCGCCTGCCCGCGCTGGTAGGACGGGTGGATCTTCACCGCGGTGTGGACGCGGCTGGTGGTCGCGCCGCCGATCAGCAGCGGCACGTCGAAGCCCTCGCGCTCCATCTCGGCGGCGACGTGCACCATCTCGTCCAGCGACGGCGTGATCAGCCCGGAGAGGCCGACGATGTCGACGTTCTCGCGCTTGGCGACCTCGAGGATCTTGGTCGCCGGCACCATCACGCCGAGGTCGATGATCTCATAGTTGTTGCAGGCCAGGACCACGCCGACGATGTTCTTGCCGATGTCGTGGACGTCGCCCTTCACGGTGGCCATCAGCACCTTGCCGGCGGCGCGGCGCTGCCCGTCGCCGCCGTTGGCGAGCTTTTCCGCCTCCATGTACGGCTCGAGGTAGGCCACCGCCTGCTTCATCACGCGGGCGGACTTCACCACCTGCGGCAGGAACATCTTGCCCGAGCCGAACAGGTCGCCGACCACGTTCATGCCGGCCATGAGGGGGCCCTCGATGACGTGGAGCGGCCGCGCCACGCCCTGGCGGGCCTCCTCGGTGTCGGCGAGGATGTACTCGGTGATGCCGTTGACCAGCGCGTGCTCGATGCGCTTCTCGACGGTGCCCTCGCGCCAGGTCAGGTCGGCAGTCTTGGCCTGGGCCGAGGCGCCGCTCTTGAAGCGCTCGGCCGCCTCCAGAAGGCGGTCGGTGGCGTCGTCGCGCCGGTTCAGGACCACGTCCTCGCACAGCTCGCGCAGCTCCGCCGGCAGCTGGTCGTAGACCGCGAGCTGGCCCGCGTTGACGATGCCCATGTCCATGCCGACCTTGATCGCGTGGTACAGGAACACCGCGTGCATCGCCTCGCGCACCGGCTCGTTGCCGCGGAAGGCGAAGCTCAGGTTCGAGATGCCGCCCGAGATGTGGGCGTGGGGCAACGTCTCGCGGATGATGCGGGTCGCCTCGATGAAGGCGACGCCGTAGCCGTTGTGCTCCTCGATGCCGGTCGCGACCGCGAACACGTTCGGATCGAAGATGATGTCCTCGGGCGGGAAGCCGACCTCCTCGGTCAGCACCTTGTAGGCCCGGGTGCAGATCTCGACTTTGCGCTCGAGCGTGTCGGCCTGGCCGTCCTCGTCGAAGGCCATCACCACCACGGCCGCGCCGTAGGAGCGGCACACCTTCGCGTCGTGAACGAACTTCTCGATGCCCTCCTTCATCGAGATCGAGTTCACGATCGCCTTGCCCTGGATGCACTTCAGGCCGGCTTCGATGACTTGGAACTTCGAGGAATCGACCATCACCGGCACGCGGGCGATGTCGGGCTCGGCGGCGACCAGGTTGAGGAACTCGACCATCGCCTTCTCGGAATCGAGCAGGCCCTCGTCCATATTGATGTCGATGATGCTGGCCCCGGCCGCGACCTGGTCGCGGGCGACGTCGAGGGCGGCGGCGTAGTCGCCGGCGGTGACGAGCTTCCTGAACTTGGCCGAGCCGGTGACGTTGGTGCGCTCGCCGACGTTCACGAAGGGGATTTCCTTCGTCAGCGTGAACGGCTCCAAGCCGGACAGGCGCATCAGCGGCGCGATCTCAGGAATTACCCGCGGCGTCTTGCCGGCGACGGCCTCGGAGATGGCGCGGATGTGGTCCGGCGTGGTGCCGCAGCAGCCGCCGACCATGTTGACGATGCCGCCCTCGGCGAACTCGGCGACGAGCTTGGCCATCGCCTCCGGGCTCTCGTCGTAGAGGCCGAACTCGTTGGGCAGGCCGGCATTCGGGTAGGCGCAGACCAGCGTGTCGCAGACGCGGGACAGCTCCGAAATGTGGCCGCGCATCTCGCGGGCGCCCAGCGCGCAGTTGAGGCCGAAGGTCAGCGGCCGGCAATGGCGCAGCGCGTTCCAGAACGCCTCGGGGGTCTGGCCCGACAGGGTGCGCCCGGACAGGTCGGTGATCGTGCCGGAGATCTGGATCGGCAGGGTGACGCCGCGCTCGTCGAACACCTGCCAGGTGGCGGCGATCGCCGCCTTGGCGTTCAGCGTGTCGAAGATCGTCTCGATCAGGATCAGCTCGGCGCCGCCGTCCATCAGGCCGCGGACCTGCTCGGCATAGGCCTGCTTGACCTGATCGAAGGTCACGGCGCGGTAGCCGGGGTTGTTCACGTCCGGCGAGATCGAGAGCGTGCGGTTGGTCGGGCCGACGGCGCCGGCGACGAACCGGCGGCGGCCGTCCTGCTCCTCGGCGAGCTTGGCGGCCTCGCGGGCGAGGCGCGCGCCCTGCGCGTTCAGCTCGTGGATCACCGATTCCATGCCGTAATCGGCTTGCGCGATCGTGGTGCCGGAGAAGGTGTTGGTTTCGCAGACGTCGGCGCCGGCGAGGAAGTAGTCGAGGTGGATCTGCCGGATCGCATCGGGCTGCGTCAGGATCAGAAGGTCGTTGTTGCCCTTCTGGTCGTGGGCGTGGTCCTTGAAGCGCTCGCCGCGGAAGTCGGCCTCGCCGTAGCCGAGGCGCTGGATCACGGTGCCCATCGCCCCGTCGAGGACGAGGATCTTCTCCCGCGCGCGCTGGCGCAGGGCGGCTTCGATCTCGGTGCCGTCGACGGGACGAAGGTCGTTCATGGATGTCTCACTCGTCATTCCGGGGCCGCGCAGCGGAGCCCGGAATCCAGAACCGCGACGGGTCCGGAAGGCCGGTTTCGGCTGCCGTCAAAGACTTGTCGGCAAGGTTCGCGCGTCTGGATCCCGGGCGCGCCCGCGGCGCCCCGGGATGACGGGAGGTCGATCGATCAGGCCGCCTTCGCCGTCGCCACCTTCGGTGCCTGGGCGCGCAGGCCAAGCAGGTGGCAGATCGCGTAGACGAGGTCCGAGCGGTTCATCGAGTAGAAGTGGAAGTCGTTGACGCCCTCGTCGACGAGGTCGAGCACCTGCTCGGCCGCCACCGCCGCCGCCACCAGCCGCCGGGTCTCGACGTCGCCCTCGAGCCCGTCGAAGCGCGCCGCCAGCCAATACGGCACCGAAGCGCCGGTGCGGCGGGCGAAGTTGGCGGCCTGCTTGAAGTTCTGCACCGGCAGGATGCCGGGGATGATCGGGATGTCGATGCCGGCGGCGCGCACCTTGTCGACGTAGCGCAGGTAGACGTCGTTCTCGAAGAAGAACTGCGTGATCGCTTGGTCTGCGCCGGCGTCGACCTTGGCCTTCAGCGCGTCGATGTCGGCGTCGAGCGAGGCGGCCTCGGGGTGCTTCTCGGGATAGGCCGAGACCGAGACCTTGAAGTCGCCGATGCGCTTGATGCCGGCGACGAGGTCCGAGGTCTGCGCGTAGCCGCCGGGATGCGGGCGATAGGCGTGGCCGACGCCCTCGGCGGGATCGCCGCGCAGCGCCACGATGTGGCGCACGCCGGCATCCCAGTAGGACTGCACCACCGCGTCGATCTCGTCGCGGGTCGCGTCCACGCAGGTCAGGTGGGCGGCCGGTTTGAGGCCGGTCTCGGTCACCATGCGGGCCACGGTGTTGTGGGTGCGCTCGCGGGTCGAGCCGCCGGCCCCGTAGGTCACCGAGACGAATTTCGGCCCGAGCGGCGCCAGCCGCTCGATCGAGGACCACAGGATCTTCTCCATCTCCTCGGTCTTCGGCGGGAAGAACTCGATCGAGACGCGGATCGGGTGGTAGCCGTCGCGGCTGGCGCGGTGGCGGTTGGCGTTCGGCATGGGCTTCGTCCTCAATGTCGTTCGGTTCAGACGATCGTGGAAGGGCGTCGGCCGCCTCAGGCGACGGCGCGTTCGGGCTGGATGGCTTCGGGGGCGACACGGCCGTCCGCCGCGAGCCAGAGGGTGACGGTGAGCTGGGCCTGCTCGGTCGGTGCGAGGTCGCGGGTCACCACGGTGTCGAGCCCGGCGTCGGACAGCCAGCCCGAGACCTGATCGGCGGCGAAGCCGAGACGGCGGTGGGCCTGCGACTCGCGCAGGAACTCGAGGTCGTGCGGGGCGAAGTCGACCACCAGCAGGCGGCCGCCCGGCGCCACGAGGCGGGCGGCCTCGCGCAGCGCCCGCGCCGGCTCGTCGAGGTAATGCAGCACCTGATGCACCACCACGAGGTCGAAGCTGCCGCGGGCGAAGGGCGGGGCGTGGATGTCGCCCTGGCGCAGGTCGACCCGCGCCAACCCCATCCGTTCCAGGTTGGCGCGCGCGACCGAGAGCATGGCGTGGCTCGAATCGAGCCCGGTCGCCCGGCCGGCGAGCGGCGCCAGCAGCCCGAGCATCCGCCCGGTGCCGGTCCCGAGATCGATCAGGCTGCGGACCGGACGATTGCCCAAGGCCGCCAGCACCGCCGCCTCGACGGTGGCCTCGGGCACGTGGAGCGAGCGCAGCTCGTCCCATTTCGGTGCCAGCCGCGCGAAGAAGCTCTTTGCGGTCTCCGCCCGCTGGCTGCGGACCGCGTCGAGGCGGGCGCGGTCCTCGGACAACGGCGCGCCGTCGCGCGACAGGCCGGCGATCAGCGGGTCGACCAGGCCGGCGCGGGTCTCCGCGAGCCGAAAGAACGCCCATGCCCCCTCGCGGTGGCGCTCGATCAGCCCGGCTTCGACCAGGAGCTTGAGATGGCGCGAGATCCGCGGCTGGGACTGGCCGAGGATGTCGGTAAGGTCGGAGACGGAGAGCTCGCCCTCGGACAGCAGCGCCAGGATGCGCAGGCGCGTCTCCTCCGCCGCCGCCCGCAACACGCCCAGCGCGTCGGGGAAGGAGACCGGTGCCGTCGGGCTGGCGCGATCGTTAGACATAAAGATATCTTTATGTCCGATCGCGGCCGGTGACAAGTGCCTTTTCGCGCGTCGCGGGCGAGCGCCGCGCTATCCGGCGTTCCACAGCCAAGCTGCACCGCGCACGCCCGAGGCGTCGCCATGCAGGCTCTCGCGGATCGGCGTGTCGAAGCGGTCCGAGAAGACGTGCGGTGCGGTCGCCGCCGGCAGGCCGGCGATCAGTTCCGGGACCCGCGAGAGCCCGCCGCCGATCACGACGACGTCGGGATCGAGGATGTTGACCACGTGCGCGACGCTGCGGCCAAGCCGGTCGAGATAGGCGGCGAAGGTCGCTTTCGCGACGACGTCGCCCTCGCGCATCGCCGCGACCACCGCCTCGGCCGAGACTGCGATCCCGGTGCGGCGGGCGTGGTCGGCCGCGAGGCCCGGCCCCGACACCCAGATTTCGATGCAGCCGCGACGTCCGCAATAGCAGGCCGGCCCAGGCCGCTCGTCGTCGCCGGGCCGCGGCAGCGGGTTGTGGCCCCATTCCCCGGTGATGCGGCCGCGGCCGGCGAGCGGGCGCCGATCCCAGGCGATGCCCGATCCGACGCCGGTCCCGAGGATCACCGCCCAGACCAGGCTCGCCCCGGCGCCTGCGCCGTCGACCGCCTCGGACACGGCGAGGCAGTTCGCGTCGTTCTCGATGCGGACGGACCGCCCGAGCGCGGTCTCGAGGTCGGCACCGAACCGTTGCCCGTTGAGCCAGTGCGAGTTCGCGTTCTTCACGAGGCCGGTGGCCGGCGAGGTTGCGCCCGGCATCCCGATGCCGACCGTGCAGGTGCCGCCCGCCGCCGCCTCCAGCCGGGCGACGAGGTCAGCGATCGTCCGCACCGTGCCGGCGTAATCGTTCCGGGGTGTCGGAACGCGGGCCTCGGCCAGAACGCGACCGCCGGCATCGAGGACGATGCCGGCGGTCTTGGTGCCTCCGAGATCGATGCCGAGGCGGTGAACCGCCCCGGTATGCGATGCGCTCACTCCGCGGCGGCGACCTTCGGCGCGCGCGGACCGCTCTCGACCGTCATCGGCTCGGGCGTCTCGTCGGAGATGTGCGTGCCGATCGAGACGGGGTGCGCCATCACCTGGTTGAGCTTGGCCTTGTCGAGCTCGCCCTCCCAGCGGGAGACGACCACGGTCGCGACGCCGTTGCCGATCAGGTTGGTCAGCGCGCGGCACTCGGACATGAACTTGTCGACGCCGAGCACCAGCGTCATCGCCGCCACCGGCACCGGGGTGCCCGGGATCGCGGCCAGCGTCGCCGCCAGGGTGATGAAGCCCGCGCCGGTGACGCCCGAGGCGCCCTTCGAGGTCAGCATCGCGACGAGGAAGATCGTCGCGTACTGCCCGAAGGTCAGGTCCGCGCCCACCGCCTGCGCCAGGAACAGCGTCGTGAGCGTCATGTAGATGTTGGTGCCGTCGAGATTGAACGAGTAGCCCGTCGGGATCACGAGGCCGACGACCGAATCCGAGGCGCCGAGGCGCTTCATCTTGGTCATCATGTGCGGCAGCACCGTCTCCGACGAGGAGGTGCCGAGGACGATCAGGAGCTCGTCCTTGATGTAGGCGAGGAACTTGAAGATCGAGAAGCCGCAGAAGGCCGCGATCCCGCCGAGCACCACGAAGATGAACAGCAGCGAGGTGGTGTAGAAGGTGCCGACCAGCCAGGCGAGGTCGATGACCTTGCCGATGCCGTACTGGCCCACCGTGAAGGCCATTGCGCCGAACGCGCCGATGGGAGCGAGCTTCACGATCAGCCCGATGATGCGGAAGAACACCTGGCCGGCCGCGTCGATGCCTTTGGTGATCGCCTCGCCCTTCGCGCCCATCCCGGTCAGCACGCAGCCGGTGAGGATCGAGATTAGCAGCACCTGCAGCAGGTCGCCGGTCGCCATCGCGTCGAAGAAGCTCTTCGGGATCAGGCCGAGGATGTGCGCGACGGTGGAGTCGGCGGCCGCCTTGCTGGCGTAGCCCTCGACCGCCTTGGCATCGAGCTTGGACAGGTCGGCGCCGAAGCCTGCGCCCGGCCGGACCACCTCGCCGACGATGATGCCGATCAGCAGCGCGAAGCTCGAGACGACCTCGAAATAGATCAGCGCCTTGAGGCCGACGCGGCCGACCTTCTTCAGGTCGCCGATCGAGGCGATGCCGTGCACGATGGTGCAGAAGATGATCGGCGCGATCATCATCTTGATCAGGGCGATGAAGCCGTCGCCGAGCCACTTCATCGACTTGCCCCAATCGGGGCTGAGGTAGCCGAGCAGGATGCCGAGCGCGATCGCGATCAGCACCTGGATGTAGAGCACCTTGTACCAGGGATCCGGGCGTATCGCCTTCTCGGTCACCGCTACGTTCGTCGAACCGTGCATCGCCTGCGCCATAATCTCGCCCGTGCACGCTTGCCGTGCACCCTCCCATTTGGCCGGAGGCTAGCGAAGTTGGCTTCGGGCCTCAACGGCGGCTGAGTATTTCGACACGCCGAAGGTGTGACAAAAACCTGTTCCTACAGGAAAAACGGTCTTTTCGCGGCAGAGTACAGTGGGCACTGAAGTCATCGCGGTCGCGTCGAAGTCGACGCCGGACGTCCGCGTCCGTCGGCCGACTTTCCCGAGCGCCGGAGCTTCGTCGTGCCCCTCGTCCGTGCCGTCTTCACCGCCGCGAGCGGTCTCCTGAGCCTGGCCCTCGTCGTTCCCGCGAGCGCCGGCATCGTCGCCCAGATCGACCAGTCGCGCCAACGCATGCGCGTCTACGTCGACGGGGCGCTCTCGCACGATTGGCCGGTCTCGACCGCACGGAACGGCTACGTCACCCCGAACGGCAACTTCCGGGTCGGGCTGATGGCACCGATGTGACGCTCGCACAAGTATCACGGCTCGCCGATGCCGCACGCAATGTTCTTCCGGGGCGGCTACGCGATCCACGGCACCTACGCGGTGGGCCATCTCGGACGGCGCGCCAGCCACGGCTGCATCCGCCTCGCGCCCGGCCATGCCAGCCGGCTGTTCAGCCTCGCCCGCAGCCACGGCGGCGCCAGCGTGATCATCCGCAACTGAGGTCGCCCGCCGAACGCGAAGGACCGCCGCTGCGGGGGCAACGGCGGTCCTCGAAGGTCGGTGACGTCGGGGTCCGAAGCGGCAGACGCTCAGGTCTGCTGCGTGCGCCGGGGGCGGACGGTCCAGCGTTCGAAGGTCGAGGCCGGATCGTCGGAGGCGGGCTCCTGCGGCTGCTGGATCGCGGCGCCGAGGGCCTGGGACAGGCTCTCGATCACGTCGTCGATCCGCGCATCCTGAGGCGGCGTCTCGGCTACGGCTCGCAGCTTCGGCAGCGGAAGGAGGAGTGCGACGCCCGCGCCGAGCAAGAGCGCGCCGCGTTCCTAGAGCTTCTTCACACTCCGCTCGCCACTGAGGCCGAACGCCTCGCCTACGCCACGGCCGTGATCGCGCGTGCCTCGGGCGCCTACGGTCTCGAATGCCATGGCAGCGGTCGCGCCGCTTGGATGCCGACCGCTTACCGCAACCTCGCCTTTGGCGAATACGCGCCGGAACCCGACACGGCAGATCATCAGCCTGCCGCCCTTGCGACGCCCGCTAGCCTGTCCACCGTGGAGGCCGGATTGACGGCTCTAGTCGCGGAATATGAGGGGTTTGCCCGCGTTAGCGATGAAGCCATGACCCGTGAGGACGAGGCCGACTTGCCGCGCCCCGATGATTTGGACAACGCGATTGATCGGGTTCGCCTTTTCACGAACCTGGGCCGTGAGGATGCCGTTCGGCACGCCATGGCTCTCCCGGCGACCACGCTTCTCGGCTTCGGGCTTAAAGCTCAGATCCTAGAGCACGATGCAGGCGCGGCCTGGGACGCGAGCGACGCCGATGCAGACAGCGCGCGCTGCCGGGCGCTCTTGCACGGGCTGATCGCAGCGGCCGGGCTCTCGCCGATCCCGCGGCTTGAAGTGACCTCGGATGAAATCCGCGGCTGGCTCGCGAAGCCTGAAACCGCCCCCGGCGCCCCGCGCGTGAAAGCCTGACCTATGAGCAACGTTCTGACCTTCCGTCCGCGCGCCCCGCAGGCGCAACCCGCTTCGGCGGCATTGCCCGCCGCTATCCGTGCTCAGATCGAGGAAGCGGCACAGACCGCCCTCGACACCGCCGACACCCTGCTCGGCATCCTCGACCGCCTGGACGGGGACACGGACGCCGAGGACACGGAACCCGCCCTCGCCGCTCCGGAGAACCATCACGGCAGCCAGATCGTGTGGCTGCATGGGAACGGCGGGGACCGGGAGGCCGAGGCGCCCGAGACGGTGCCGCCGGTCGTCGTGGCCGAGCACGTGGTTATCCCGTTCGCACCGCTTCCCTGGCGCGGCTCTGGCAACGTCGTGGCGGCTGCTGGCGTCGCGCTGCTTGAAATGGTGGTGGGGCGGTGAAGAGACCGCACCGCATTCCCGACGCATCGGAGATCACCGACGAGACGCCGTTACTCCTGGAGGTTGCCGCGCGTCTCGCCTTCCCCGATGGCTCGGTTTCGGGCCTGGCGCTGCGCAACGCGGCCGGGCGCGGTGAACTCGGGTATGAGCGGATCGGCGGCCGGATCTACACCACCCTCGCGGCGATCGGAGAGATGCGCGAAGCATGTCGGCGAAAGCCAAAGCCCCGACGCGCGGAAGCATCGGTGCTGCCGGCGATCAGCGACCAAGAGCCTGAACCATCCCCGACGAAAGAGGATTTCGAGGCCGCACGGGCATCCGCACTTCTTGTCGTGGAAAGGCTTCTGGCCGAGCACAAAGCAAAATCACCGAGCGGCCGTCGTAAGGCTAGGCGGCCGGCTTGAACGCACCCGACCGCGTACTAGCTGGTACGCAGCTATGTGGTCGCGCATTCATGTAATCACATAGCTATGTAAGCTAACGCATTCTCTGAGCTTGTTATCTCGCCTCATCATTGCCCAGCGCCCGGATAAGATCCCGCCCGGATCGTGTGAGGAACCGGGCCATCTCGTCCGGCCTCGCCGAAGGCCACCGTGCTTGCCGTTCCTCGACCAGCCCGAGTTCGATCAGCGCCGGCATGGCGGATGGATGGGCGGAAAGGCGTAAGCCTTGGGGCGATGCGGTAGCGACGGCGCGGAGGGCGGTGAGGGCGCGGCCGCGGATGGGAGCATCGGACATCCTGGCCGTTTAGAGCTGCCCGGCCCGCCACGCGAATACTCTGATCGCGACGGTGATGAGGGATGCGCAGATTAAATCACGCACCAACGTAATCACATAGCTGCGTGCTCGTGTGTTTATATGTCCTCGGGATCGTTCCCTCTCGCGTGCCCGCGCTTCTGGAGCATGAGGAACAGCCCCTCGCGGTAGAGCGCCTGGGCCGTGGTGTTGGTCTCGAAGGCCAGCCGGCGGATCAGGTCGAACGTCTCGGGCTTCGCGTAGAGGCTTCGGTGAACGTCGCCCTCTCGCGTGCCGCGCGCCGCCCTACCCTGCCCCTTACCGCCAGGGATCTCATCATCACGTAATTGCGTAGGCACATCTTCAGGTGACTGCGTAGCTATGTGATCAGGTGACTTCCGAAAGATGCCCTGCTCCGAGAGCTTTGGGACCGGAGGCTTGCTCACGCGGTGGTCTCCATCTGAGCCTTGGTCCATTCCCATAGCGCGACGATCTCGGCCGCTGCTTTCCCGGTCGGGTTGATCTCGGTCACGCCGAGCCCCGATGCGGCTGCGTCCCGGAAGTCGGTCCGGTCGGCGACCGGAGGGGCGACGACGCCGCCGGCCTCAAGCGCGGCTAGAGCGTCGGCGGTCCGTCCCTGAGTGACGGGGTTTGTAGCGTTGAGCACGAAGCCGAACCGTCGCTTCAGCGCTTCGATGCGTTCCACGGTCGGCCGAGCTGCGCGAAGGTCTAGCGCGGACGGACGGACCGGGACGAGTATGAAATCGGACTGCTTCAGGGCTGTATCGACCTCGGGTCCGAACGTGCCGGCCGTGTCGAGTATGACCAGGGACACACCCTTGATCTTCCGCGTGTCGGCGATCCAGCGGACCAGAGCGGCTGGCTGGATCTCGCGGAAGATGATGCCTTTCGCCTCGCGCGTCCGGCCCCACTCCGCGAGGGAGCCCTGAGGGTCCAGATCGACGACGACGGCACGCTCCCCGGCCTGCTGGGCAGCAACTGCTACGGAGGCGGCGAGCGTGCTCTTGCCGCTGCCGCCCTTCTGGCTAGCGAAGCAAAGGACTTTCATGCGGTCAGGTAGTCACATGACTGCGCGACCGTGCAAGCGCGTAGATATGTGGCTGTACGATTTTGGGGCCGGCTGTGGCATGCAGGTGCCAGGCACTTCCAGTGATAAAAACCTGACGGATGGCACCCATCCGAAGCGTCCGAGAAGGGTGGGGAGCAGACCCAGACCCTTCGCCCGGAAGCGGACGTTCCGTCTCCGACCCAACCCAGCCGCTAGGACCGCTGTCGGCGCTTCTCCTAAGCGGTCGCCAGCCAGCGTCCGGCAACTTCGGCTCGGGGTGGCTTTTTGCCGGTCCGCTCTTGGATGAGATAGCATGTGAAGCGGACGTTTGTGCGAGGGGTGGCATCCTGAACGCAGTCGCGGACTATCTCAACGGGTGTAGTCGGTCCCATCATGTGAGAGGAGGAGGTTCCGTGTCATGGCGCTACGTGCGGTCAAGTATTAATCAAGATATCGAGCTGGCTGTGTGCTGTGATGGCTACAATAAATCTCTCGTCCTGCATTTCCATCAAGAAGCGCAGATCAGCTTCGTTCTAACCGGTTGGCGTCAGTTTCTGGTCGGCGGCCGCTACATCGATGTACCGGCTGGAAGCTCCTGCATCATACCTGCTGGTGTCCCACACCGGGGGATTAATTGTGCTCCAGACACGGTATCCCTCAATCTCTACGTTCACTCTGACCACTTCATAGCCCTGATGAGCATGACGAGGCCGCTGGCGGAACTCTTCCCAGATATGCCTTCCTCTAACGGGGCTGCGTCAATCGCTTGCGTCGCAGCCCAGGCTGGCTTGAGCCGAGAGGGTTTCACGCGCCGCTTCTCGCGCCACCACGGCATGCCACCTCATGCTTACAGACGCATGCTCCGCCTCAATAATGCCCGTCAGATGCTACGGACGGGTACGCCCCCCGCACAGGTGGCTGCGGCGACAGATTTTGCTGACCAAAGCCATTTCGGCCGCTCGTTCAGGCATGCCTTTGGGACCACCCCCTCCCGCTACCAGCTTGCCTGAGAGCGGTCACAAACGTTCCAGACATCTCGTCTCGCAGCCATCACAACCGGTGCTGGAGGTGCGTGATGGATTGGATGACGGCACTGTTTCTGATGGGGGCAGGAGCGGTCGGCGGCGTGATCAACGCGGTAGCGGGCGGCGCGACGCTGATCACGTTTCCAGCTATGCTCCAAGTCGGCCTGCCTCCCGTGATCGCCAATGCTTCGAATGCCGTGGCCATCATGCCGGGTCATCTTATCGCTGTCCTCGCGGACCCTGGTCGATGGCCGCCCTTTGACCGCCGCCTCGGGTGGCTGACTGCCGCATCCCTCCTCGGAGGCGCGTCAGGTGCACTTCTCCTGCTCTGGCTTCCCGAAGCCTTGTTCACCGGCCCTGTGCCGGTGCTCATCGCGTTCGCCACGATCTTGTTTGCGTTCGCACCAACGATACAGGCCCACCAGGCGAAACGTGGCCCGAGACCCGTCGATACAATGACTGGTCCTGCGGTGATCGGAGTGGCTTCCATCTACGGCGGCTTCTTCGGTGCGGGGCTCGGTGTCATCCTGACTGCACTTTTGTCGATCAGTGTCAGCCGGGATATTCGCACGGTTAAGGTGCTCAAAAACCTACTTGCGACTGTTGTTAGCGTCGCATCCACGACGATATTTATTACTCAAGGCGCAATAAGTTGGCCGGAAACTTTTATTATGTTGCTAGGAGCGCTTATAGGCGGCTTTATGGGAGGTTATCTCATAAGGATTTTGCCAGCCGAATGGGTGCGGCGGGCGGTGATTGTTGCTGGATGCTTGATGTCCATAACATATGGAATTAAATATTGGGCGTAAGATACACAATCTCACATGCCCATTCCGTAAGCCTTTACGGGGAAGGTCCGTTTCTGAGGACGATAGAAACGACCTTCAACTACCAAGTTGGGTCGCGAGCGGTCCCTGCGGCTATGTCCGCTTCGATGCATCTGCCGCCCGAAACCGGAACAGCGGAAAACCACCCACCTTGGACATCGGTCCTAGCGGGTCTGATGTCGCGTACCCGGATCGGCGGCAAGGGCGTCGTGAGCATGGATTAGGAAGCTTGCGCTCAGCTTCCGGCGATTATGACGCCCGTATCCTACCGAGCTGCCTGGATACGGGAGACAGACCGTCAGCCTCGGCGGCGCAAGGCCTCGACCAGGACGGCGAAGACCGGCGCCTGCCGGCGGCGGCCGGGATAGTAGGGATGGTATCCCGGAAAGGGTTGGCACCAATCCGCAGGTAGCCCTTCGGGCGACAGGGATCACGGGGCCACTGGCCTCGTGATGACGGCGACCGACCAGCGCTCCGCCCCCTCGCGCAGGTCGGTCGCCGCTCACCATGATAGGTGATCGGCCGCATGGAACGCTTTGGCTTGGCCGTGTGATGGCACCACCTTCAATAAAGGCATTTTGGGGGGCGTCGCGTCGATCCCGAGGTCAGCGTACGCCCGGCCCACCCCAATCGGACATCCCGTCCGGACCCGTTTCCCCGAACGGGATCAGGCCGTCCGCCACCATGTCGACGACGCTTGAAACGTCACGGCGGGCACGCTCGCGCAGCGGGGCCAGATCGACGCCGTAGAGCGCGTGGATCTGAAGCGGTAGCAACGCCATTTCAACGATCCGAGTGGCGATGGGGATGGCCGCAGAAACCCGGTCCGGCGCATGGACGCCTCCGGCGATGGCCTCGGCGACGCATCCGACGCATCCCCCGAACCCGATTTCGTAGGAGGCCCGGGCCATGTCGGGGAAGCGCTCCGTCTCGACGATGGTGATACGCATCAGCGCGATGACGTCCGGAACGAAGGTCTCGTCGGCGAGCATGACGCACGCCCGCAGTATCCTATCCCTGACGGTACCGCCGTCGCCACCGTCCGAGATCCGCGCGAGCGAGAGCGCCACCCTGCGCCGGACCACCTCCTTGAACAACGCTTCCTTAGTCGGGTAGCGGGCGTACAGAGTCGCCTTGCCGGCATGGGCCAGCTCCGCGATTCCCTCGTACGTCGTTCGGTCGAAACCCTGCTGTAGGAAGAGACGGGTCGCGATGTCGAGCACCCTCGCCTCGACCTCGCCCGTTTGGTCAGCGCGAGGCCGCCCCCGTCGGCGAACCGACACGATGCCGGTCGGATCTTCGATCCGCTCACTCACAATTATCTCCCTGGCCCCGGAACAAGCAGACACCCCAAACGCTTCATTAAATGAACGCTACCGTTCATTTAATGATCCGGGATATTCGACATGGCAGAGAACGCATACGCCGACTGGTACGTCACGGGCCTGCAGGCAATCAAAAGCGCCGACGAGCAGGGCAAGGAGGCCGCGCAGGCGGCCACTAAGGACCTGAGCGATCCCGAGCTTCGGAAAATCGCCGAGGAAGGCGCCGCCGCCGCCGAACGGCACTCGGAGACGATCTCGCGCCTCCTGAAGGATGCCGGAGGCCAGCCGGGCGGCATGCCCAACGTTATCATGGAAGGCATCCGGGCCGGTACCATCCAGACGATGGACGCCGCTAAGGACCCCGAGGTGAAGGACGCCAGCGGCGTCGCCGCGGCCCAGATCTCGATCCACTACTACATCGCCGTCTATGGCACCCTTGCGTCCACCGCCAAGCACCTCGGTCGCGAAGAGGACGCCGCGGAGCTCAAGCGCATGACCGACGAGATGATCGCCTTCGACACGCGCTACACCGAAATCTCCGAGGCGCGGACCAACAAGCGCGCCAGCTAGCCGCTTCTTCGTCCCAAAGGTCGATGCGACGGCCGGCATATTCCCAACTCGGGTGTGCCGGCTCCGTCTCCCGACGATGTCGACACGTCCGCCGTCCGGCGGGCCTCGTTGCGAACCACCTGAGGGGGTGAGACGCATCAGGGTACCCTCAAGATGATCATCAAGTTCTCGACCTCGGTTTTTCTCCTGACCTGCCTTGCAGGTCCCGCGCTGGCCCAATCGGCGTCGCCGCCAAGCCCGATGCTTCACGGGAATTATTGCGGACCGGGCAACAACGCTCCGTTGGCGCCCGTCGATGCACTCGACGCCGCATGTGCCCGTCACGACGCCTGCACGCCGAACGGCGCTTTGGCGTCCAAGGCCTGCAACCTTCGCCTTCAGCAGGAAGCGGCACTGATCGCACGGGATCCTCGCCAGCCCGAGGACGTCAAGACGATGGCCGGCTTCGTCTCGGCAGGTGCGGCCATGATGCCGTCCGACGACTCGGCGCAAACTGAAACGGTCGCGATGCCGTCCCTGGAGGATCAGGTTCATCGGCCAAAAGCGATCCGTCGGATGGAACGCCATGTGGCGTTCCACCACTCGGCGACACGCGACTGAGGCGTCGGTTTGTCGACCGTCGATTTGGTCGACCGACCTACGGGTTCGGTGCCCGTCATCCCGACGGGCATGTCAGCACACCACTGAAAGCAGCCAGACTGCTCTCCACCCATCCCGGACGCTGGCCTCTACCTCAATAGCCAGGAACCGGACCTTCCGAAGGTCGCCAAAGGGTCGGGAGCGGACCCAGCCGCGGGGGGCAAGCGTCATATTTCTCCCCTAGCCTTCGTTCAGGACTAAGGGAGAGCTTTTGGCTGCGCCTAGCAACTCTAATCCTTGATCCCGCCAACTTCGGGATCGTAAACATTTTCAATCGCCGCCCATACCTCATCGTGGAGCAAATCATCATCTAGTTCTGGATCGCTTAGATCTAAACCCGCTGTTCGCGCGTCCGCTTTCAGTTTTACTATTTCCGCAGCAGTCCGCTCACCTATTCTATCACCCCATGTCGGGTCATTATGGATGTTTTCCGAGATCCAATCTCGCATGAAACTCGATGCGCTTTCCGCCATGGCCTACCTTCCTGCTGGGCGCCAAGCGTAGGCTACGAAGAGGAAGCAAGCCAGCGAGTGGAATGGAAACCCGAGCCAACCCCGCCCCCCCCCGATGCAATAGCCCTGCGATTATGTGCTCACATAACTACGCGAAAACGCGACTGCGCTAGTGCATGAGCAGGTAACTTCCGATAAACGTCCTTCTCGGAAGTTTGAAGAAGGTGCGATCGCAAGGGCCGTGAAAGAATGAAGCAGAGGCTATGTCGAGGAACCTAGTGAATGGTCGCCGCCCGCTCGCTTGCCACCACGAAGCCGGCCATGCCTTGGTGCACTGGTACTTCGGCTACAGCATCAACCAAGTTGTGGTCCTAACCGCTGATGAGTTTCTGGACGGCGTTCCGATCGTGACGAGTAGGGGGTTTGAGGTTCGGTGCGAGGCACACTGTGACGCCGATGACATCCATGATGCCCCCTACGGACCACGCATTGCGCCTAGTTGGGATGAGGAAGATCTGGCAGAGCACAACCGACTGCGGGCGGCCTCACGGGACGTTGAGCTAATCAACTGTCTTGCTGGCGCCTATGCGGAAGCTGCTTTCCGTGGCGTTTCGGTCGCTACCTGCCTGAAAGGTGGAGGCAAGGGCGATCTGAGCCACTTCCACACCATTGCTGGTGCGTGGGGGTGGGGCCAGCGCTCGACTGAGAGTGCAAGGGCTAAGCAACTCGCTGGTGCTAGGGCCGAGGCACTTATCCGATCTCCGATGGGGGCGGCGGCGATCAAGAGCATCGCGGAATCCCTCCTTGAGCGCGGCAAGGTTGATGAGGACGAAATTGGCCGCCTTTGCCGGACCGCCTATGGCGATAAGCAATGCAAGCCGGCGGTGTGGCCCGGTCACTGGCCGCCTACGCTGGCTCAGATCCACGCGGGACATATCCCTGAAAGTGCAGACCGTTTGCGGGCCGCGTCATGACCGCCAACGCGCTGCCCGTCGAGTTTTCTGCCGGGTTGGGCGCGAGCCTGCCGGCCGATACCCTCGCCCTCGTGCGGGACTATCAGCGCGCCTCGAAGGCCAGCGCCACGATCCGCGCCTACAAGTCGGACGCGGCGGCGTTCACAGCCTGGTGCGACGGCCATGGCGTCTCGTCGCTGCCAGCCTCGCCGGAGACAGTGGCGGCGTTCCTCTCGCACGAGGCGGCAGCCGGGCGGGCTTCATCCACGATCGGCCGGCGTCTCGCGGCTATCGCCTACGCGCACAAGCTCGCTGGCCTGCCGGACCCTGGCGCGCACGAGACAGTGCACGCGGTCATCAAGGGTATTCGGCGTCGGCCGGACATGGAGATCCGACAGAAGACGGCCGCGACCGCCGAGGTGCTGGCGGCCATGCTCTCGCACGCCCCACCTGGTCTCGCGGGCAAGCGCGACCGGGCTCTGCTCGGGCTCGGGTTCGCGGGGGCTTTCCGGCGATCGGAGTTGGCCGCGTTGCTGGTCTCGGACCTGACTGACCACCCAGACGGCATGCGGGTGCTGATCCGGCGGTCGAAGACGGATCAGGAGGGCAGGGGGGCCGAGAAGGCAATCCCGCACGGTCGGCACGTTCGACCGGTGGCGCTGCTGCGAGAATGGCTCGCGGCTGCCGAGATCACGGATGGCCCGGTGTTCCGCCCGGTGTCGCGGTCCGGTCGGATCAGAGCCGAGGCCCTGACCGATCGCAGCATTGGGGACATCGTGAAGCGCTACGCGGGGGCGGCAGGGTTCGACCCGGCGGCGTTCGGCGGTCACAGCCTACGCGCCGGCTTCGTGACGACGGCGGCCGAGCGCGGGGCCGACCTCGCTCGCATCATGCAGGTGTCGGGCCATCGAGACCCGCGAACCGTCCTCGGGTACGTTCGCCGAGCGAACGCCTTCAAGGATCATGCGGGAAGTGGATTTCTATGAAGCGCGATATGAGCTTGATCCGCGAATTGCTCTTGAAGCTTGAAGTACTTGAAAAATCAACGTTTGACATTGCCACAGTTAGCTCCTCAGAGCCGGAAATTACCATTGATGGATACAGTGTGGATCAGACTGATTACCATATGAGCCTGCTGTACGAGGCCGGTCTAATTACTAGCGGCGCCGACACAGACATGATGATGGACGGAACGTGGATCTTCCGGCGTCTGACTTGGAGCGGTCACGATTTTATTGAGACTGTGCGCGATCCCGAAGTCTGGAAGCGTACAAAATCGGGAGCCGGCAAGTTGGGCGGTCTCGCGTTCGAAGGCATAAAGAACATGGCGACTGCCTATGCCAAGCACCTTGCCAAGGAACGATTGGGGCTGGACCTTTGATCGGCGCCGACCTCATCAGGATCATGGATCAGCCAGACCACCGCGATCTGCGGGCAGTGATCGGTCAAATCCAGAGGGCGAACGGGTTCAAGCGCTATTCGGTGAGCGAGTCTTTATGAAGGAAAATCCCGCGCTTACCGTGGAGGAGCATGATGATCAGGCCGCCATCTATAAACCCTACTAAGGAACTTCGCGCTGAACTCACACGCCTTGTGCAGTTCGGGCCTGGAAGAACTTATGGGCTATCTTATGAAGAAATCCGGGCAAGGTTCGGAGGAGTGGGATGGGGCGATCCCCGAATTCAGCAACGGCTTCGAAGAATCGCACGATTTCATGGTTGTCGCCTACGAGACAGTGCAGGACAGCAGATAATACGCTTCCGCCAAATCCTCCCTTCAGCAGGAAACCCTTACGCACATAGTCAAAGCAGTTTTTCCCGTCGCCGAAGGTTGGTTCGCGGTGCTTAGTGCGCTTTTCGAACCTCAAAGCTAATATGATCCTGTTATAATTATGCATTTATCTTTGTATTTCGGTATGCCGATCAAGGAACTAGATGCCTGAAGGCGACGCCCTGCATCAATCTTTCTTCCCGGAAGCGGAGCTTGAAAGGCTTAACTCGGCCTACGAAAGCGTTGGTGAATTTATAAATAAGCTCGCTGAACCGTTCCTAATAAGGCCATACAAAACGGACAAAGGACGCGTGAACGCGCATCACGGTTTCGTTCGAAGGTTATCTATACTGAAGCGCTCGATCGAAACGGTGTTCGAGCTTATACCGCCCAATCTTTCCGAGATACCCTCTCGTGATGTCGTTGGCGATGCAACGATACATCTCCACGCCTTCGTTTTGAACGTTTTTGGTGCAGTCGATAATTTAGCTTGGGTTTGGGTCTCGGAGAGAGGACTGAAGGACGCAAAGGACAAGCCTATACCGGACACGTGGGTCGGACTTCGGCCGTCGAACACATTAATCCGAGAATCCTTCTCCGAGCAATTTCGAACAGAGCTTAGAGAGCTTGACGCTTGGTTCGGATATTTGATCGATTTCCGCGACTCCCTATCTCATAGAATCCCACTTTATATACCGCCGTTTGTAGTTATTAACGAGCATGTAGAAGCCTATAATAAAACCGAGCGCAAGGCGGTCGAAGCCTTACAACACGGCGACCTTAATGAACATCATCGGCTAAATGAAAGCCTACGGAAATTCGCGGTCTTTCGGCCATGGATGATGCATACTCTCAACGAAGCGAAACCGGCTGTCGTGTTTCATCCTCAGATGTTGACTGACGTTCACACGCTCGATGTGATAGGCCGAGGTATCCTTAGGGAGCTTGATTCACTGCGAGATTGAGCATTATTTTTGGTGGAAGCCTGAGTGCTGCGGACCGAACATATTCGAGCAGCACACGATATTAAGCCTTCCCGCAGACAGGTCCCTCGAATGAAGAAGGACGAAGCCGAGCGCGCTATCCGCATACTCTGCCACGACTGGCGGCGTGAGACCGGCCAATCGGAGGTTCCTGCGCTCGATCTCCATTTCAACGCCTTTTGGGCCTGGATGAAGGATCGGCATTTCCAGTACACGGACTTCCGAGCCACGGCCGGGGCCGCCTACATGGCCGAGATCTGGTTTGATCAGGAATTCGGTCTGACGTGGACTCGCTGACAGCGCAGTTTCTACACCCGCCACGAGCTTGATCCGGTCCGAACCGCGCTATAGCCGCCGCCCGCAGGCTTCGGGGCCGCGGCCGTCTTCGCGACGTGGCCGGGGCGGACGGTATCGAGAAGCTGACCGATCAGGCCGAGGGCGTCCGCTTGGTCGTCGTGAACGCCTGCGGGGAAGCGTAGAAGCTCGCTCTCGAAGTCGAGCCGCCACGGGGCATCCTGTGGGATGAACAGGCCACGCATCGACATGCGGGCGCGGATGGATTGCGCTCGAACGGCCTTGTCGCCCCGGGTCGGGAACTGCCGACGGCGGGTGTAGGCGCTCGCGGCACGGGCTGCGGACTCGATGAAGGGGCCGAGGGCGGCCTTGATCTGGCCCGTCTCCTCCGCCCACTCGAACGGCTTCCACTTCTTCACGAGATCGCACCAGGCGGCGATCCACTCGGCGCTGTCGGCCTGCCGGCGCCAGAGATCGAGCACGTACATGTTGCCGGACGGATCGACACCGACGACAATGTGCACGGTGTAGTCGCCCCCATCGCGGGTCACGGCGTAGTCGGATGCGCCGTAGACGTTCAGGGTCTCGCGCGGCGGGACCGTCGCCACGGGGGTGAGCCACGTCTTCTCGAAGTAGCTGCCGCCGTCCGGGACAGGGCTCTGCTGGTACAAGCTCGCCCAGGTGCGGGCGTCGCACTCCTCCTTCCGCTGCCGAAGCTGCGAGCCGTAGCCGTAGGCGCCGTCATCCCAGAGGAAGTCGCCGGGGCTGCGGCCGAGCGGATCGCCCAGGCCAGCCTGCGCCGGCAGGGACAGGATGCGGTAGGGGCGACGGATCGCATCGAGTTGCCGAACGATCCGGCCGGCGAGGTCGTCGTCGTGCCAGCGCGTGTGCATGATGACGCGCTTCGAGCCGGGCTTCAGGCGGGTCGAGAAGTCGTCCGAGTACCAGTCCCACACCCGGTCGCGAGATCGGCGACTCTCTGCATCCTCGCGGCTGCCGAACGGATCGTCGATGATGCCCAGATCGGCTCGGAACCCGGCGATGCCGACGCCGACGCCAACGGCATAATACTCGCCCCCCTGAGTGGTCGCCCAGCGGTAGGCGGCGGAACTGTCCTCGGACAGGGCGATGCCGAGTTCGTTGCCGTGCGCGATCACGAGGTTGCGGGTCTTGCGGCCCCAGCGCTCGGCGAGTTCGGCGCCGTGCGAGGCCGTGATGACGTTCCGGTCCGGGTTCCGGGCGATGAACCAGGCCGGGAACAGGTTGTTCACGTAGGTGCTCTTGGCCGAGCCGGGCGGCATGAACACGAGCAGCGTGTCCGGCCCCTGGTCGCTCTCCAGAAGCTCAAGCTCGGAGATCAGGAGTTCGTGGTGCGGGGCCGGGTTGTAGCCGGCGGCCACCGACCACGCGACCATGGACTGCCGGACCTCAGTGCGCAGTCGGCGGCTCTCCGCCTCCTGCCGAAGGGCCTTCACCCTCGCCATCGACGCCGCAACGTCGAAGCTCTGCGGCGGCAGCGGCGAGTTCGGCTCGAAGCTCGGCATCGGACAGGTTCCCCAGGTTATCGGTGGTGATGTGCTGGGGAGCCTTGCCCCATGCGCGATCCAGCAGAGTCGAGGCAGCCGCCACACGCGCAGCAGCCGGGGCTTCGACGTTCTGCATCACGCCGGCCAGGGTCTCGATCGCGGCGCGCGTGTAGCCACGGGCGAGTTGCTTGGCGTCCTCGGGCAGGCGAGGGCGACCGCCTGGATTGCCGGACTGGCCGGCAACGAATTGTTTGTCTCGGGGCGGGGTCGGCATGATGATCTCAAATGTTTGAGTAGGAAGTATAGCTGATGCTATGTAACCTCAGAACAGGGAATGGAACAGGGGTCCCGGGTTTGATCTGAACTGGATCACGGTGGCGGCTCGTTCGTAGCGATCAGTCCACGGATCAGGGGTTCAAATTCGCCCTCGGCCAGGTAGGCCATCCGCGTGTACTTCAGACCGAGGTCTGCAAGTGCTTCGCTTTCCGGCAGAAGGAATGCGCCTTTGTCGATTAAGCCTTGGCGCTCCAGGCTCTGCCTCAAGTTGCTGTGACGAGGAGCAGCCTTGGCAGTGCGGAGCAGGGATGGCTCTCCGATCACGCCGCCGGGGAACTCGATCCAGGCGTGACCATCCCAGGCGGACGAGTTCGACCTATCGGTCACGAACGGGCCGCTATACTCGAACGACGGAATGCCCCCGCAAGACAGAGATCCAAGTGCGACTTTGTTCGGGACACCATCCTTGGTGAGACGCCACGAGATGGCCGCGCATAGCCCGACGCACTGACCGACCGTATTGCGGAAGTTCCGCAAGGCGTCCGTGGTGCATGTCGCGAAGGCCCTGCCGAAGCCTTCCGGACTCGCGGTCACATGCCGGTCGGGATTGGTTATACGGTCGTGATCGGACATCAGTAGCTCTCCGGGCGAGCGGCCGGGTCGTCCAGCATGGCGAGCGCTGGCGATGGGACGAAGGGGTGCGCTGGGTCGGCTTCGATCGGCGCCATTATCGCAGGAACCGCATCCGGTGCCGGCGGCGGGTCGAGGAACGCGACCTTGAGCCCGGCGGCGAGGCCGTGGAGCGCTGCGGCGGCGGCCTGCTGTCGAAGCTCTCGGGCGTCGTCGCGGACCTCGATAGTGACGGCTGCCGTCATGGCGGCTTGGCGTGCGGCTTGGATGCCGGCGGCGAAGGCGGCCTGCTCGCGCGGGGTCATCGGGTCTTCTCCAAGGCCGCCTTCGAGGCAGAAACCATGAGGGGCAGGGCGGCCAGGTAGGCGTCGATGTCCGACCGGAGGATGATGGTCGCGGAGCCGAGCTTGCGCGCGCTGAGTGCGCCAATCGCGATGAGTTCGTAGATGGTAGCTTGGCTCACGCTCAACGCGGCAGCGGCTTCCCTCGGGCGATAGGCCAGAGGCGGCGCCTGATCCGGGCCTGGTGCGGCCTCGGGGGCGGGTCGTCTCGGGGCTTGCTCAACGACAACAGCCGGCAGCGTCACGGGTTTGCTGATCCGCGTGCGCTCGGCCTCGGCCAGCAAAGCGGCCTGCACCGCGATCTTGGCCTCCCGCTCGATCACGCCCCGGATGAAGGGCTCAGAGAACATGCTGCGCAGGGCCGCGATCGTGCTGTCGGCGACGCGCGCCGCGGTCTCGGCGACGAGCCGGTCGAGGTCCGATGCCTTGGCTGAGGTGGGGCGAGCCTTCACGCTGCGTTCCCCCGCAGGGTCTCAAAGAACCCGGCAAGCTCCTCGTCGTAGTCATCCCAAGTGTCGTCGTCAGGGAGCCCAAAGGCTTCGAGTGCGCCATCGGTGCGGCGGATGATGCACCACGCCGTCACGCCAGGACCGGGAGGAACGCTCCACTGAGCAGCCTCGCCGGGCGTCTGCCGGCGCAGGCGGTAGGCGCGATCCGGGTTGCTGTGAAACCAAGCGCTGTCGAGGTCGGTGGCGGGCATGCGATTCCTCAGTTCGAACGGTGAAGGGCAGCGAAGGAACAGAGCACTGCGCGGCGATCCAGGGACGCGAGCGCGTCGAGGCGGGCCAGTGCCGGCTCAAGCTGTGCGGGGTCGGTCTCGGCGCGGTGTAGGGCCTCGGCGAAGGCGTCGCCGCGGGGGCCGAGGGTGAGCCGGGCGATGGCGCGCATTGAGCGGAGTCGGGCCAGCCGCTCGGCCGGGTCGATGCCGTCGCGCCAGGGTCCGAAACGGCTCGCGGCGAGGATCACTGGCCGACCCCCCAGACCGGAACGCCCTGCGGCCGACCGGGCATGTCCCGGTGCGTCAGGTGCCCGAACGAGATCGTCGCGGCCGTGATGGCGCGGACGGGACCGCCTATCGGCAGAACGAGGCCACCGCAGGCATCAACACGGATGATCCCGGCTTCTGGGTGGACGCCGAACAGGCGGTGCGCGGTCCAGCCTAGCGCCTCGGCCTGATCCCCGAAGGCATCAAGGAAGGCGAGGGCGCGGGCGTGAACCAAGGCCCAGCCTTCCGGCGTGTAGCCGGGGCAGGGCGCGCGAGAGGCCGACAGGGAGGCGAGCCCAGCCCGCCATTCCGCGACAGCGCTCGGGTTGTGCGAGTGGGCGGCCTGAGAGCGAGCCTGTGCCTCCGCCTCGGCGCGGGACAAACCGCCATCGTATTCCATGATGGCGGCGCGCTCGTCGGTCTCGTCAGAGTCGGAGACGGCCGGCAAGGGATTGGAATTTCCCGTTTCTCTCTCTTTTTCCCGTTTTCTAGAAGGGGAACGGGAAATGCAAGTATCTGGTCCTGCTGGCTTTTCCCGGATTTCCCGGATTTCCCGCCCCTCAATATAGGGACCTCGCGTGCGCGCCCCCGCCCGCACGCCCGCGCCCGCCTGGGGGTTATTATTTTCAAAAAACCCATTCCCCCCATTCCCCTGGCGGGAAATCCGGGAAACGCGGGAAATGCTTTTATCTTCAGTGACTTGACCATTCCCGGAAGCGGTCCGGGAACCGGGAAATCCGGGAAATTCCGGGTTGTCACCGGCCTCAATAGAGGCGGCGGTCTCGGCAAAAAAGGCAGCGAGATCCATTAGGCCCGCCCCCCGGAATGAACCGCGAAAGCCGGCTCGTGGCGGGCCGACATCCTGAATTCGTCTCGCCGGAGAGCGTAGGCTTTGACCTTCCCAACCCTCGGCACATACGCAACAAAAAAGCAGTCCTCATCTTTGGTCTTCCTAATCAGACCTTGAGCCTTCAGTGCGCGGCCAATCTCGATCTCTTTCAGCGTCCCGCCGGCCGCCTCCACGATCCGGTGCGCGGGAATGTAGACCGCCTCGTCGTCGTACCAGCCGAGGGCGTTACGGTTCGCCGCCCGCGTGCCTTCCTCAGGCTCGGTTGCTTGGATGTCGGAGCCCCACCGCTCGGCAACCCAAGCCCGCAGGTTCGTGACGGCCTGCGTCTCGGGGTCCAGCGCCACGGCATCCGTCGATTTCTGGAAGCGCGCCCACGCCCACCGGATTGCGCCGTCGATATCCATCGCTGCCGGCAGCAACTCGAACTGTCGCGCCATCCGTCCGGCGGTTAGAAGGATCGCGAACGGGCTTGCGGCGCGCACCATGGCGCCGTCTGCTCCCTCGCCTGCTATCTTGCTCGCCGTGGTGTTGATCCCGGCTCGGATCGTCTGCGCCTGCTGGTGAATGCCGGCCTCGATCATGGCTTTTACGAACGCGGGGCCGGCGTGCCCGAAGTTGCGATCCACCGCCTGGATCTTCGCCATCACGGCGTGATCAACGGCGCGGTCTACACCCGAGATGTCGATATCGGGGATGCGGGCGGCCATGCCGCCGTACCACTCGCCGCCGTCGCCCCGGACCTTTTCCTCAAGCGACTTCTCGGCCGACAGGATGATGAAGGTTGACCAAGTGTGCGAGGCCCGAAGCTGCGCGTCCGCTGTCATCCGGGCTTTGCCGACCCCGGATGCGAGCGAGTAGATGATCTTGCCCAATTCCTTCCCGTTGACGTGCCCAAGCTCATCCATCGCCAAGACGCTGCCGTTCGATCGGGCCGCCATCATCTCGACCCCGTTCGCGGTCGCCCTGGCGCTCTGCAACAGGCTATCGCGCTGATCCAGGGCAGCCCGGCACCACACCGAGACCGCGAGCCGTTGCGCCGTCGTCTTTCCGCCGGAGGTGATGCCGGAGAGGTTGACCCCGCACGTATCGAGGCCGACGAGCGAGAGCAGCGGCGCCGCGAACCCGGCGATCGTGCCGATGATCCAGTGCTCGCACCGGGGGACGCTGGCGGCTGCGCCTACAGCAGCCTTCCACCCTTCAAGGGTGCCGCCGGTCGCAATGGCGGGGCGGATGCGAGCGTTCACCGAAAGCTCGGGCAGGGAGTCGGCCGGCGCCCCGATCACCCTGCCGGACGGGCAGACGAAGAACCGATCCTCAACGCCTGCCAGTTCATGCCAGCCGGGGCGCCGGAACACGACGATCTCGGCCTCGGGGTCGGCCGCCTTAAGCGCCTTCACGGCCGTCAACTCGCCGTCGTTCTCAGACCGCATCCCGGCCTCGAACAGCATCGCACGGGTGTCGGCGGCGCCCTGTCGAGCGAAGGCGGCGCGGTCCACGTCGATTTCACGGCGCTTACCGCCCATGTCCTCGACCACGAGGCGAAGGCCGTAGGTATCTCCGTCGTCGGCGTGACGGAGCCGGGCCACCACACCGAACGGCGTCGCGATCGGCTGGGGCACGATCTCGTCGCCCACCTTCACGAACTGGTGGACCTTGATGCGCCCGGCCTCGGTGCGCTGGTAGGCCAGCTTGAAGCTGTCGAGCGTCGGTAGCGGATAGTCGCGCTCGACCTGGCGTAGGGACGCGACCCCCTCTGTCCGCTCGCGCTCCTCCTCGACCTCCTCCGGGGTCGGGACATAGGCGACAGCGGCGAGGATACCTGAACGGACCGCCTCGGCGCCGTACTCCGCATGAACATCGAGCCAGTCGGCTGAGGTTCCGGGCGTGCCGGCAATCGCAATGGCGGTGGTAACGCGCACCCGGTTGCGGATGCCGAACACACGGGCGGCCCGCTCGCCTCTGCGGGTCGGGTTCGGCCGAGTGATCTTGGCAGCCTCGTCACGGTCGGCGGCGATGGTGACACGCTTCGTGGCGGGCCAGGGTCCAAACGCCTCGATGCCACCGGCATTGATCGCCGACGCCACCGTGACCTCGCCGGCCTCGATCTCCGCGCGGAAGGCGAAGGCGACGGCCGCGGCGGTCTCGATACCCTCGGCGACGATGCACCAGGGGGAACGGGAAGGGTCGCCCCAAAAGACGGAGCGGCCGGCAGTGCTTTCCTCGCCGACGCGCTTGGCCGACTTCTTCGGGTCGCGGGTGTAGCCGGATGCGTCCGTTCCGAGGTCGGCCTTCCCGCTGCCGCCGGGGGCGAGGTAGATCCGGTGGGCGTGCTGGCGCTTCTCCGCGTCTACGGTACCGAACACGGCGCAGGGCCACTCGCCGGCCTTCACGGGCTTACCAGTGCCCTTGCCCTTCGGCGGGTCGAAGTACGCGAGCGCCTGGAAGCCGACGACAGGCGTGGTCGGGATCGGCACGTCGCCGGTATCGACTCCGAGCCGATGGGCCAGGTAGGTGCCGGGCAGCGTGTCGTCGCGCCGAGCGGCTGGGGCGCTCAACAGGCTCGCGGCGTCGGTCTTCTGGAATGCCCCGCCTTCTCCACTCTTGGTGCGGATCAGGTCGTCGCGGCCGATGATTTCGACACAGCGGAGCTTGGCGCCCTCGATATCGCATCCGTCCATCTCAATGACGGCATCGAAAATTGAGAAGCCCTTTTTGCAGGTGCAGTAGCCCTTGCGCTTGCGGGCGTCCCAACGCCAATCGTCCGTGCCCCCGTGGCCGGGGAACGGGCAGGTGATGTGGCCGCGCTGGCTCTCCCGCCACTGGATGCCGAGGGCTCCCAAGATTTCGGTCTCGTGGCCTTCGACCGCCTGCTGCGCAGCCCGTGTCGGGACGTAGCGTTCTGCCGTGGTCGCCGTCATGCTTGGGAGACTCCATTGCCGGAGCGCGAAGGCGTCGCGCCGGAGCGCGCGACGAGGTTCGGATGGGAGGGGCGGTAATCGAGGCACCAGTCGTCGCTCCCGACGACGGGCCAGGCCGCGGTGGTGGCGCTGATGCCCTCGGGATCGATCGTCGGCGGGCGGGCGCGGCACTGACCGACCGGCTCATCGGTGGCAGGGCCATCCCCGCGGGAGACGCGCTGCGACCCCCATGGGCGCCATGCGGCGCAGTCGATGCAGGCGCGGGTCATGGTTTGCCCCCGCCGCTGTAGGGGCTGCCTAGCTGCGCCATAGCCAGCCGCATCATCCGCTCTTGCTTACGGATCTGAGGGTGCTTGTCGGCGTACCCCTCGAACACATCTCGCGCGTCGGCTTCGCAAAGTTCCTCCCCGATCGCCTCGGCGGGGCCGAAGACGACGACCTTGAGGCGAACGCCGGGGGCGACCTGTTTGAGGGCTATGAAGGCAGCCGGAGTGGCGGCCGTCAGGTTGAAGGTCCCACCCTCGATGAGTTCGGTTTGCCTCTGCTCGGCCTTGCTGATCAGGCGGACGCGGTATTCCCGGCTCGGATGCCTAACGAAGAACCGGCGGTCGCCCTCGATTGCCTTGTCGGCCTCGTTGGCGAGCCGTTGCATGGTGCGGCGCTGCTGACGTGAAAGCTGTATCGTCATGCGGCGCGCTCCCCGTTCTGGCGGGAGGGGCGCACTTCCTCGACCAGATCCGCCGCCGCCATCAGGCACGCGGCTGCGGATCTAACCGCGTAGGCCAACCCGCGCGGGTCGCGGATCTCGGCGAACCGGGCGGCGTTCTCGGCGTAGGTCGCCACGGTCGCCATGGTCTCGGCGAGCGCATCGTAGATCGGCGCCATGTCGGCGGGCGGTACGACGTAGGGGAAGGCGGTGGCACGGCGGCTCATGCGCGCCCCCCCCATGTCTCGGGGACAGCGAAGGCCAATTCCGCAACGGCACGGGCGGCGGCGGGGCTCAGTCCGAAGCGGTGGGCTACGGTTCGGGCTTGAAGGGTGCAGGGGGTTGAGGCATATGTCTCAGGGCGTGCTGCCAAGAACGCTTTTCTGAGACCCGCCGTCGCCCCGCGCGATGCGCGGGTTTCTTCATTCATGGACTAGTGTTCCTGCTGTTGATGCGCCGGCCGGATGGCTCTGCGCGGTGATCCAACGGGACGCGCCCGCCGGGATGGCGGGGCCTAGGCGGCCTTGTTCAGGGTGATGCCGAGGAACGAGGCGGCCCCTTCGGGGGTCAGTTGGATCTTCCGGCCACAGCGGACGACCGAGGCTTTCCCGGTGGCGATCCGAGCGTAGACTCCGCTCGGAGACCAGCCGCTCGCCCGCGCAGTCGCGCGGACCTCGACCGGGACATTCGCCATCACGTCAGCGATCACTTCAGCGCGGACTTCCTCTTTCGATCGAGTCCACGGGTCCATTCGGCGGCTGCTCATGCCCGGCTCCATCTGTCATGCCTCAGCACCACACAAAGCTGTGTACGCCGTGGACATGACAGATGCAAGCGTGCTAGTTGGCCTCGGACGCAGTGGACACGGAGGAATCGATGGCGAGGCGCGTTGCGGCCGGCGAGGATCGAAGGAATCCTGTCAACACTAGGATCAGGGACGCGCTACGATCTAGGCTAGAAGATGCGGCCAAGATTACAGACCGCACGCTAAGCCACGAAATTGAAGAACGGCTTGAGCGTTCCTTCTATGAGCACGACGTACTTATAGAAAAATTCGGGACCATGAAGAACGTCTCGATTGCCTCGGCGATCGTATCGGCTTGGTCAGTGATTGAAACTGTTTCTGGCAAGCCTTGGACCGCTAGTGTCGAAAGTATCCGAATGGCACGAGAAGCTGCGGGCCACGTACTTGACCTTGTGAAGCCGGATGACGGAGGAAAGACCGAAATTCGACCTATAATAGGGTCTTATACTCTATCGAAACTTGGGGAAGTCCATGGAGATGCTAACTTGAGTTTCGAGTTAGGTGTGGTGGCAGCTATGGCAGCAAGTATCGCGGTTTCCAAAAAGCGTGGAGAGAGCACCGACGAGGCGGTATCCACCCTGATCGATGCCGCCTCTCGGGCCTCTCTAATCGACGTTAAAGCGCTGGTTGCATTAGCAACCAATGAAGCGGAGCCGGAATCCAAGGGTTTCCTCACTGATCAGGCATCTCCTCGGGAGCCCTCCGACCCCAATCCAGCGGATATTGTTGCTAACCGGAAAAAGAAATCGCCTAAGAAATCGACGTGAAGTAATCAGTGTATTCAGTGGACACCGTGGACCAATTATTTTGTAGCACATTCGATCAGACTGGCGTTTACTCCCCGAGTGCTTTCACGACGGGAGAATTGCCGTGCGTTCCCGACACGACGAAACCCTTCATCTTCGCCTTCCTGCCGCACTGCGGGCTGATCTCGACGGACAGGCCCGCGCCGCAGGCGTCCGCCTCTCGGTAGTGACACGGAACGCGCTCGCGGTCGGCCTCGCCTCGATCCGCACGCGGCCCTTGCCCGATCCGCGAGACCCATCGCCGGGCGCCCCTGGCGCCTCGATGCAGGCGGCGGCGTGATGGAGGGCGACGACCGAACCCTCGGCGAGATCCTGGGCGTTCCTGAGTGGACTGCGCGCCCGGCCGGCGAACTTACGGGCGGTCGTCCTGATGCGACGCAGGCCGACGTTGCGGCTGCGGTCGCCGAGCTACCGGGCGTCGCTAACCTATCGAACCGGCCGGTCCGTCTTGAACTCGGCGATACCGAGGACGTGATTGCAAATTGGGTCAAGATCGGCACCGGGCGCCCGCTCGGCGGTCAGCCGATGTGGCTGCGGTTCATCCATGTGGCCCGGAACCGCGGCCTCGTGCTCGTCGTCAACGCCCCGCATCCATGCGGCGAGGCCGATCTAATCGTCGTCGGCGAGCCCGGCGTCCTCAACCGCTCGATCATCCGCGATGTGTGCCGGTGGGCCTTCTGGGGTGTCGGGCTCTGGCGCCTGGTCGCCCGCATCCCGGCCGATCGGCCCGACCTGCAAGACCTCGCCCGGCGTGGGGGCTTCCGTTTTGAGGGCACGGCCCGCCGGTTCTTCGGCGGCATCGCCGACGCTCAGGTCTGGGCCATGACTGGGGAGGAATGCCCCTGGCTGCCCCATCAGCCGCCCGTGATCCCGCCCGACACTTTCCCCCGATCCAGCGAACAGGTGCACTGATGGGCCTCCTCGATCTTTTCACGGGGGCGGCTTCCGAGCGCGCCGCTAAAAACAACCAAAGCACGATCGCAACCGGTCTGAACCAGACCGGGACGGCTCTGCAGGACACCTCCAAGGCAGCCCTCAGCTACCTGTTGGACGGCTCCAATCCGTCTGCGTTGACCTCTCTTGGGCAGGGCTACGGACAGGCTCGACAGGACATCGGCAGCCAATACGGGCAGACGCAAGGGTTCCTCGGCCAGCAGGGCGACCTTTACGACCACATGGCAGCCGGCGGGCAGGGTGCTTATGACCGATACCTCAACGCCACGGGCGCCAACGGTGCCGCGGGATCAGCGCAGGCCGCGACAGATTTCCAGGCTGCGCCGGGCACGCAGTACGCGATGGATCAGGCACTAGATGCGGTCCAGCGCACCGCTGCTGCTCGCGGTGGTCTCGCCGGAGGCAATGCGACCTCTGATATCTTGAAGACCGCGACCGGCCTCGCGGATCAGTCTTATCAGCAATACGTCCAGAACCTCGGCAACGCCGCCGGTAGCTACGGCACGGCACTGGCCGGACAGTCTGCGGGCCTCGGCGCGCAGGCGAGTGCAAGCCAGAATTACGGTGCGCAGCTTGGTGCGCTCGGCACGGGGCTCGGGACCGCGCAGGCTGGCGTCTACGGTCTCGGGGCAGGGGTGCAACAGAACCTCGGCAATCAGACCGCAAGCTCGATCGCCAACGCGACAAACGCCTACGTCGGGAACAACAACAACCTCGCGCAGAGCGAAAACGCGGCCGGCGCGAACATCCTTGGGGGCGTACTCGGCCTTGCCGGCCTGGGCTCCGGCTCGGCCGGCGGCGCGGCGGGACGTGCGTCCGGCGGCTCGACCGGCGGCGGATCGCTCGGCAGCAACATCTATTCGGCCTTCACCAGCCTTTTTAAGTGAGCGCACCATGAGCGGCGGTTTCGGTCTCCCGATCATCAATCTTCAATCTGCGCTCGGCTCTCTTGGTGAGAACTATGACGCTAACTTTGAAAAGGAGAGGAGCCGCGTCGCCCTCGCCAAGCTCGGCGAACACCTCAAGGTCGGCGACTACACTGGCGCAGCCTCGACGGCGTTCGATAGCGGCGACCCGCAGACGGGGATCGGGCTTCTGAAGCTCGGGCAGCAGCAGCGGCAACAGCAGTTGCAGCAGGCCGCCTCGGAACAGTTCTCCAAGGATCTCGGCGGCGGGTTCGGGCTCAATGGTCCGCAGAGCGTCGGCCCTCAGGCCGATGCCGCGCCTAGCGCTCGCGCGCTGCCTTCCTTCGCGGACACTGGCGCCCCGTCTGGCTCCTATGTCGCGAACCTGTTCAAGCGGGAGAGCAACAACAACGATCTGGCCCAAGCGCCAACCTCGTCGGCCCGTGGCGCCGGGCAGTTCACGAGGGGCACGTGGAACCGCGTCGCGGCTCAGAACCCGGACTTGAACCTCACGCCTGTCGGCAACGGTCAGGACGGGCGCACGGATCGCGGCCAGATGTTGCGGGCCACGAACGCTCTCACAGCGCAGAACGAGCGGATTTTGCAGAGCCGGGGCCTGCCGGTGAACGACGCGACCCGATACGCGACCCACTTCCTCGGGGCTGGTGGCGGTCCTCGGCTCGTGGCCGGTGCGATGCAGAACCCGGACGCTCCCGCCCTGAGCTATGCCAACCCGGACCAGGTTCGCGCCAACCGCAACGTATTCTTCAACCGCGACGGCTCGCCCAAGTCGGCCGGTCAGGTGATGTCGGATTTCGGTCGCTCATTCGGTGGAGGCGGGGGCTCGCGGCAGGCATCGGCTCCGACCAGCCCCGGCCGTGTCGCCTATGCCGACGACGAAGCTCAGACACAGGCGCTCGAACAGCGCATGGGCATGGTCCCTCGGCAGACCGCTTCCTTCGACCCGCGCGCCGACATGCCGGCCGAGGGTGCCGAGCCTGCGAACTTCGTGATCCCCGGCGGTTCCAACCCGGTCCCGCCGGGCCTGAGCACTGACATGAACCGGGCGCCTAATCCCGCAACGGTCCGCACCGCGCCTCCGAGCGGGATGCCCACCCTCGATGTGCCGACGCTGGGCGGTCCCGCACCGACCGGGCGCCGGATGTCGATGCCGGGCGAGGAACCTGCCGACACGGGCGCTGCGCCGGTCCAGGTTGCCGAGAATACCCGTCTCGGCGGCTCGACGGTCGGTGCTGTGATGGGCTCGCCCCTCGGCACCAAGATCCCGCTGCTGATGCGGGCGGCAGCCAACCCGAACCTGCCGGACGGCCAGCGCCAGCTTGCGCAGACGCTCCTCAAGAGCGCGCTGGACGAGACGCGGATGCCCGACGAGGTGAAGCAGTACATGTTCGCCCGTGGGCAGGGGTTCACGGGGTCGATCATCGACTTCAAGAACGAGCAGCGGAAGCCCCTCACGCCGACGACGGTCAGCCCTGGGCAGGCGGTCATCGCACCCGGCGAGCGCTCCCCGTTTTACGTGGCGCCCCCCGCCGAGAAGGCGGAGCGCGACGAGGGCGCCAAGATCACGGCGGGGGTTGAGGCGCGCAGGGCGTTGGCGCCAAGCCTCGGCCTTGAGGAGGGTTCTCCCGCGTGGAAGTCCTACGTTGGCGCGGGCAAGCTCGGCGCGGACCGCGACATGTCGGCCGGCGAGAAGAAGTCGATTGAGACGGCGGACGGGCTCGCCCTAACGGGGCGCACCTCGATCTCGGTTCTACAGGAAGCCAAGAACCTGTCGGCCAAAGCCTATGCCGGGCCGTTCGCGAGCCAGCGCGGACAGTTCACCAGCGTGTTCGGCAGCGAGGCCGGACAGGCGACGCAGGAACTCGACAACCTCGTCACGGCGAATGCCCTGGCGAGCCTGAAAGCGGTCTTCGGTGCGGCGCCGACCGAGGGCGAGCGCAAAATTCTGCTCGACATCCAGGGCTCGTCCAGCCTGCCGCACGCCCTGCGGGTCAAAATCTACGATCGCGCCATCGCTGCGGCGGAGGCACGTGCGGATCAGAACGAACAGAAGGCCGACGCCATCCGCAACGGCACGTACTTCAAGCGGGGCGGCGGGGCGGCCATCCGAGCCCCTGGCGGGGCCGTGGAGGCCGATGCGGGCGCTGCCCGCTCTCTGCCCGCTCCGTCGCCTGCGAACCGCCCTGGTGCCGTCCCTGCGGCCGATCGGTTCAAGCAACTCTCAGCCTCCGGGCTGTCGAAGGCCGAGGCATACCAGCGCCTCCATGATGAGGGGTACTGACATGGCCGCGGGTGTCGAGTTCGATCCGGCCGAGTTCGCGGCCTTCAAGTCCCAAGGGGCTCCACCGGCTCGCGCCGCGGCGCCGGTCTCGAATGGGTTCGATCCGGCTGAGTTCGCATCGTTCAAGGCGCAGCGGTCGCCGCCGCCACGCGAGGCCGGGCGTGATCCTGGCGCCCTACAGATACGGGTCGGCCGGCGACAGGAACCGGAGGCGGGGCCGTCGTTCGATGAGCGGTTCGGCAACGGACCGATGGCAAGCAACCTCGACACCTCGACGCCTGAGGGGGCAGCCCTGCGGGCGAAGGCCGACGAGGCCCTAGTCGGGAAGCCGGACGGCTCGACGCCCTTCCTCGCGGCCCTGTATCGGGCGGGGAACACGGCGGCGCTGAACCTGCCTCGGAATGCTGCGGCAGGCATCGCGACCGGCCTCGGTACCGTTGGCGTGCCGGGCTACGGCAACCGCTCGTTCTCGGAGAACTACGACCTAGCGAAGGATCAGGAAGAAGCGTTCGCCCGGCAGGCTCCGAAGTCGGCGCTCGCTGGAACGGTCGGGGGAATCGTCGGCGGCGCGCTTGCGTTGCCGGCCTGGGGCGGGGCCGCGACGGCAGCCCGACGAGCGGGGCAGGCCGCAGTTACAGGTGGCGCTTATGGCCTCGCGGCAGAGGCGTTCGACACGAAAGATGCGGACAAGGCAGTTCGGGCCGGCGTGATCGGTTTCGGTCTCGGTGGTTCCGGTGGCTATGCCCTCGAAAAGCTGGCCCCGGTCGTCATGGGGTCGTTGCGCAAGGCTTCGGTCCCCTTCCGAGACCAGACCGGGCAACTCACGGCCGAGGCCCGCGCGGCGATGCAGAGCGCTGGGATCGATCCGACCGACATCACGCCGGAACTGGCTGCCCGGCTCGAACAGGCGTTCACGGTCAAAGGTCCGTCGCCGGCCGCTGCGCGCGAGGCCGTAGCTGCGGATCAGGGCATCACGCTCTCGCGGGGGCAGGCGACGCTTGATCCGCGATCCGTCGATCTCGAACGCGGGGCGCTGGCCGGCTCGCGTGGTCCTCGTGCCGAGAACATCGGACAGGAATTTGCGACGCGGCAGGCCGGCGAGGTCGATGCTGCTCGCGGTCGGCTTCAGGGCATGGCGGCGCGCGGCGAGCCCTTGATCGACAACCCACAGACCGCCTTCGAAGCGGCGGCCGACCGGGCGCGCATGGCCGGTGGCGATGCTGCTCGACGCGTTGCGGCGGCGCAGCGGGCGCAGGACGAGGCGCTACAGGCCGTCCGTCGTCGTGGACAGGGCGATGCCCTCGACGGGGCGACCGCTGCCATCCAGGGCGTGCGTGACGCGGCGGAGCGCAGCCGTGGCGCCTATCGCGCTGCCTATGATGAGGTCGCGCAGATACCCGGCGAGTTCACGCCCGGCGCCCTCGACCGGATGGGAACGCGGATGCGCGCTCGCCTCGGGGCCGACGTGCCGATTGACGATGTGCTGACGCCCTCGGCGACGCGGGCGATTGCCGACCTCGATGCGGTGCCGGGACTGTTCAACCTCGAACCGGGCGCCGGACCGAACCTTCAGCAGGTGGACCAGCTTCGGAAGCGCCTCGTCGCCTATCGCGGCGCGACGGCGCAGAACCCGACCGACCGCCGGGCGATGGATCGCATCCTGCGCGAATTCGATGACCACGTGACCGACGCCATGGATCTTGGGCAGTTCGGCCAGCGCACGGCAAACGGTGCCGATGCTGGGGCCGACGACTTCCCCGGCTCGGCCGCGATCCGCGCCCTGGACGCCCCGGCCGACGCGATCACGATGCCGGCGGGGCCGGCGGGCTCGCCCGAGACCATGGGTCGGTTCATGGCTCGGAACGGCGGCGTGCAAATGACGGGCGATGCCCGAGCCCTGGACCTGCACCGCGCCTACTATCCCGGCGCCGGCACCTTGGGCCGTCGTGACGGAATCCCTCTCGACCAGTGGCGGGTGAAGCTGACCGAGGCCGGGTATCTGCCGCCGGCTGCGGACGGCGAGGCGGCCCAGGAAGCCTCGAACCGGATCATGGATGCGCTGCGTGCTGAGCGGATCGGGCAGCCGCACTACCGCATCGAGGACGAGGCTCGGGTCGGCGGCAGTCGTGAAGCTGGCCGCATCGCCGAGGACAATGCTGCGCACGCCGATGCGGTCTCGGGTCAGGCCCGGCGCATGGCTATCGAGTTCGACGGCATGGGGCTGCGCTCGCGCGATCTCGACGGGGGCGCGCTGCATGAGGCAGCCGAGCGGATGGTGCTCGGGCATGCTGATGACGCCGCGACTGCTTATGAGCAGGCCGTGGCTCGCCGCGGTGTTACCACCGCCGACGATGATTTCGGGGCTCGATCCTCGACGCCTCACGATGCGCCGTTCCCTGAGGTGGGCGAGGCTGCGAGCGTCCGGGCACCGGATGTGGCCGGCTTCCCTGCCGGCGATACGGCGCCGGCCGAGGCGATGCGGAACGCGCGTGGCCTGTTCCGAGCGCATAAGCAGGCGTTCGCCCCACGTGGTCCTGGCGATGTCGCCGGGCAGCGGTTGCAGAAGATTGTGGAGCGGGACGCCTCGCCGAACGATGTCGTCACGGCTCTGTTCGGGACGACAACGGGACGGGTCTCGTCGGGGCAGATCCAGACTCTGACGCGCCTCCGCTCTGCCGTTGGTACGGACAGCGAAGCATGGGGAGCGGTCCAGAACTCGATCGTCGCCCGCTACATCAGCGGCGACGGACGCGATCTCGCCGGCCGGCTCGATTACCTGCTGCGCGGTGAGGGTCGAACCATCGCGACGCAGTTCCTCTCGGACGAGCAGCGCCGCGGGCTCGGGCAGCTACGTGCCGCGATCAGTCAGACCGAGGCGGCGCACACGGCGGCACCTGCCTGGGTCGCGGACCTCGAACGGTCCGGGTTTGATCCCACCCGCATTGCGTCCAGCCTGTTCGGCTCCGGCGTACCGGGGGCGAAGGTCGGCGCCATGAACGAGGCGCGGGCGGCGAAGGCGTTCCTCGGGGCGGACAGCGCCGAGTGGTCGATGCTGCGGCAGGCCGCCGTCCAGAAGCTCACGGACCCATCCCTGAGTGCGGCGAAGACGGTCGAACGCCTTGGCGCCTTCACCAACGGGCCGGGGGCCGGTGTCGCTCGCGAACTGTTCAGCCCTGAGGAGCTTGCGCAGGTGCGTCGGTTCTCGGGCGCATTGCGGGCGACGATCCTGCCGGATGGCTCGATGCGGCCTGGCGGCGAGCGCACGGCCGGCGTGGCGGCGAAGGCTCTTGACGTGCTCGCGGGCATGGTCGCGTTCAAGGTCGGTGGTCTGCCGGCGGCGGCGGGCACCTATGGCGCCAAGGTCGGGCAACGCGCGCTCGTCGGCGGCATCGGTGCCGCGAAGGCGCGGCGATCGTTCGAGAGTGGCGCGCCGCGGATGACGCCTCCACCCGTTGCCCTACCCCTTGGTCGTCTCGGCGCAGGTGCCGGCCTTGAAGCCGCCGAGGCATATTGAGCCGTCAGCGGCCAGTGAAGAAACCGATGAACAGGGCCAGGGTGAAGGCGACGGAGGCGATTGCCGGGAATGCACGTTCTCGCCATGGCCTGCCACGCATCACCACGAATGCCTGGACCAGTACGAAGGTGACGACGACGCCGAACGCTTCGCCGAACAGAGCAGCCCCGAACAGAGTCAGGTAGCCACGTGCCGGGGCTTGACCTTGAGCATAGGCAAAAGCAGCGGCGCACAGGCAGTAGCCAGCCAGCCCGAGTCCGAGCCACCACGGGTCTTTCCCCTTTGCGCGCTCCGCCTGATGCCCTCGCCACATCAGGGCGAACAGGATGGCATTGACGATGGTCGCCGCAGCGATCGGCGGGAACAGGTGCGTGACCGTCAAGGCGGGCTGCATCAGGGCAACATGGCCCGTTGCCGCTTGTGCGGCAATGTCAGATCACATTCCCAGCTTCGAACTGGCTTCGGAGTGCGAGTAGTTCCGCGAGGTCTCGACGGTAGCCAGCCAGTGACTCGGCTGTCGTATCGGACTGGCCGTCATAGGTCCGCATCGTCTTGGCCTCCATCAGATCGATTCCCTGACGGAGATCGGCAATCCGCTTCTCGGAGTAGGATAGGAATGCCTCTGTCGGGGTCATGCTCGCGTCTCCTTGTGGAGGCCAGTCAGTCATCCTGCTTACGCGATTGCAGAACACGCGGGAGTGCCAAGGGCAAGGCTGAGTGTTACGATGAAACATGCAAAAAGTGATTGACAGCAATTTCCTTCAGGACGAACGCCTGAGGGAATACTTGAAAGACTCAAACAAGAATATTGCTGTTATAACCGACTATGCTTGCATGGAAGCCTATAAAGGTAACTATGCCGTTTCAGTTCCTAAATCTATGGATATAATTTCAAGGTACCCAAATCAAGTTCTCGTTCTAAAAGGAACAACAGCAATAGGGGCTTTAAGTGGTCGTAGCTCCGGTCTTGTACGGCGCATGGTTTCAAGTAAAGCTATCCAAGAATTTAAAGATTTTTGTTCCAAACTCGAAGAAATCCGTAACGGAAGCAAGAGATACGATCCGTCTATGGCAGAGCATAGCCGTGTTGCTTCCGAACATTTGGACAAGATGTTAGATGATGCCGTCGGTCTCCCAGCCACGTTTCACGATATCGTTAAGGAGGTTTTTACTGAATCCGAGATTGCAATCATTAGAAAGAACGAACCTTATAATCGCGAGATAATCAGAAAAATAATCCAATCAACTTTTATCATGACAGCAAATCTATTCAGAAGTCACCCGCACGGCCTAAGACTTCCGCGACAATATGATGTAGCAAATACGTTCATCTTCAGGTTTTCACTATGTGCTTTCCTACTAGTATTGCGTTGGATTGAAGGTGGAAGACAGGTTGGGGCTAAATCAGAGCGAATAAGAAACGATATGGTTGATGTGAATTTTGCATCATACGCGACTTATTTTGATGGGATTTTGACAAGCGATAAAAAGCTGATTGGTATCTACGAGGAAGCAAATTATATAATACGCTATGTCAAAATGAATTAGCTTAGAAGAAACAATGTATTCTGAAACAGGCCGGATCTGATTGATTGCAAGGCGCCGAGAGTGCCAGCTTCAGCACCTGCGCAGTCCTACCGTCTGCCGCTTTTTCCACGAGCCTTGCCTGTGTCGCTGTCCTCGAAGGCGGCCACGACCGCGGCTGAGATGCGGAGCAGCCGCCCACCGAGCATGCTCCCTGCCAGGTCGCCCCGCTTGATCAGCACGCGAATGTGGTTGGCGCTGCACTGCCACCGATCAGCCAGGGTCTCCGGCGTGTAAACGTTGTGGTAGCCGGGCCATTCCTTCGACATCAGGGGCGGAGCCCTCCGCTTCCCTGCATCTTTCGGTCCCGGCCCCTGATGAGCCGGTGGCACAAGCTCCTGCTCGACGGGGGCAGCCTCGAACGCCGTGTCGAGCGCCATCCGATCCCAGACAGCAGCTTCGCCGAGCCGGCGAGGACAGGGCAGCTTCTCGTTCTCCACGAGGGCCCTGAAGGCGGTTGGGGTGAGCCCGAGGTATCGAGCAGCAGCAGCGAGATCGAGGCCCCGCGGCGGATAAGCGTAAGGGTCTAGGACAGCGATGTGGTCGAGGGTGATGGCAGAAGGCATCACAGCAGGATGGTGGTGGGGGAGGTACAAGGCAACTATGGTCGCTTAGGCGGGCAGGGAGAGATCCCTTCGTCCTAAGCTAGTCGCGTGGACCAATTACCTCAGGCAGATCGGCAGGTAACGCGGGTACGTCTTTCGTCCAATCCGTAAATCCGACAGGTAAAGCAGAGAGCCGAGCACGGGCTTGAGCAGTAAAATCAGATGATGGTTGATCCATAGCGGCTTTGAGTCTCGCCGCTTTGACCGCAACCTTTACCTTGCTAGTCCACTGCTTGTGCCTACGAATAGTACCGGCGTCAAACGTGCATACAGACTTTCCAGTTGCAATATCGGATTTTCGGATCGTACGACCAAGCTCAATTGACGTAATCCGTTGCACAGATGATGAGTCTCTGGGCACTGACCACGATGCCGAGTACACACGGGTTTTCCGCGAACTCACCGTGCGGAGAGCACCCTTGGCCGGATAGGAAGAAGGCAGTCTTGTACTCACGGTGCACCTCTACCCTTAGTTAGATACCGTGAATCGACCGACTTCACCAAATTCACATAACCGCGTCGCCGATAATGGGGGATAAGCTCCTCGAATGGATCGGAAATCCGCGTCTGTGGGAGGTCCATTGCTACGGCCTGTGTCTGCATGACGGCAATCGCGATATCCGTCACCCGACCTTTGAGCGGGTGTGGATACGGATTGCCTTCAAGGCGTTCGATCGAGAGCCAGCGGTCACCGGCAGGTCCATAGGCAAGTCCACACAGAGTTTCGTCGTGCCAAACGGCAAGTTCGAGGTAGCCGCCGTGTCTCCGCTTAATCACCTTGAACCAGTCCCAGGACACGAGACGGGGTGGGCGCTCCCATCTCAAAGTGGCCTTGATTGCGTCTGAGCCAATCCCGGTCAAACGCAGGCCAGGCGTGCGAAGGTCAAGCTGAACCAGTTCGCGGGCAAGATCCCGAGCAGCTTGATATTCGCTGTTGGTTGGCACGCAGCCCGCCTTCCGCTTTTACGAAGCTCCGATTGCACGACATGGGCCTGAGATCCAGGGCCTGTCCGGCTCGTCGAGACACTAGCTGGCAACGGCACGCCGTTCCGATCTTGCCCGCCATCTGTCACGCTCGGTCTGCGCCTTGACCAGTTGAGCATGCAGGTCCTCAAAGCGGGCATGCATCTCGCCAGCATCGACGGCGGTCTCGATCAGGAGTTCCTGTGCCTCGGCCAGCGCTGCGCACAGTTCCGCGTTCTCGGTCGCGAGCGCCAGGACCAGAGCCATCGTGTCGTCGCTCATCTGCATCTCAGGATCATCGCGTTCGGCATGGCGGACGGCTGTGTGCTGCTACCGCATGGCTCGGCTGGTTCTACCCGCCGCAGGGATTCCAGATCGAGCCTTGTCGGTGAGGTCGCCCGCCGCTTGTCGGCAGCCCTTTTTAGGTTTCCGAAGCCCTGAATTCACAAGGTATGGAACATCAGTATGCGTGCGCTTCGCTGATTTGCACCCTGTCCCCTTTTGCTTAGGAGTGAGCGAAAGCCCGCTCCCCGGAATGGGGGAACGGCGCGCCAGGCGCAGCCAGGCTGTCCACTCGGCCGAGACGACCCGGACCACGTTGGTGTCGTTGCGGAAGCCGGTCACGCGCCGTTCCTCGACCGTGACCAGCCCGAGCTTGCGGGCCTCGCGGATGGCGTTGCGCACGGTGGTTTCGGCCACGCCGACGATTGCCGCGAGATGTCCGACCGCGAGCCGGCAATCGCCACGCCGGGCGGTCTCGGTAGCGACGAGCGAGAGCACCGCCTGTTCGGCCAGCGTGAACCGTGCCGCGAGACCCGGAGGAAGCCGCCCAGAGGCCGCCCAGCGGCGACGACGCTCCATCGAGGCATCCGTGCGCGGTCGAGTGCCGGCGCGGCTCCTGGGGCTTCCTGTGCGGTTCTCGACCTGTTCGGCAGATCGTTCGGTTCCTGACAGTTGCCGCGCCTCGACCAGCCCGGCCAGCGCCTCGGCCTCAGCCTCGGACAGGTGTCCCTCTCCGAACGCCTTCCACAGCGCGGACGCGACGGCCGGCAACGCGGCGCGCGGGGCCGCCTCCACCTGTCGGCGGATCTCATAGGCGTAGTTCATCGGTCACGGTCCCTCACGGGCCGCGGCTAGGGTCCAGGCAAAGCCTTCCCGTTGACGGAAACACGTTCCGTCTTGACTCCCGAGGGAATCATGTGGCTTGTGAGGGGCATTCGATTGCGGGCCTCACAGCCCCAGGTTTTCAGCAGGCTCCCGTTTGGCGACGGGGGCCTGTTGGCTTTTCAGGGTCTATCTCGCGGCTTCGATCTCCTGATGCCGGCTCACGACTCGCCATAGGGCGCGCACAGGCCGGACATGGCATGTCGGCCGGCAGGTACGGCTAAGTCAACGGTGAGGCTGGCGATGTGGCGTCGGATTGAGAGAGCAGCGCTATGGGTGCTCTCGGTCATGATGGCGTCAGCCGGCGGCGGTCTGCTGCACTCGGCTTTCACGGGCTTCCAACCCGAGCCGGTTACGACGATGCTCGGGATTGCGTTCGTGCTGACGGGTGCCGCGATCTACGGGCACGTCCTACGGGTGCCGCGGTCCTGATCGGCTGAACTCCGATCGGAGGCAGGCCCGTCCCCCGATCTGATCACGGGGTGACGGGTGCGTCGTCCATCTCACCAGCGAACCGGTCCTGAGCCCGGCTTGCAGGCAAGGTGCCCTCGATCAGTTACCAGCGCGTCAACGGCATCTCGTTCGTAAATAATGACGGCGCTCTGCTCGGCTCTGTAGCCTCTGGCGATCATGCAGTCGCCAGGGAGACCGATGCACCGCCATACCGAACGAGACCGCCTGTCCCGCCTGAAGGCGGAGTTGCTGCGAAACACCGATCCGGCCGCGCACGCGCTCGCGGCGGAGCTTGCTGCCTGCGGCGTGGATTGGGGCGGTCGATACCGATGCCGATGCCCAGCCTGTTGGCGTTGCCGCCGCACCTACATCCAGCAGCAGCAGCGCGCCGCCGTCGCCTGGGTCGATGGCCTCAACAACGCCGACCTCGCGTTCGCATCGATCGTGGCGAGCGGGGACACAGACATCAACAGACTCGGTGAGACCATCGCCGGCCTACCGCGGCACAACCGCAACCGCATCGACGCGGAGCGCCGGGCCGATCCGGAGCGGTGGAGCAACGTGGCGCTGCGCGCGTGGATCGAGGTCGATGCCGTTGGTGGCGATCAGATCCCGCTACTCGGATCGAGCCGGCGCTCTCTCCTGCCTCAGATCGCACCCATTGCGCTCGACCAGCCCGAGCCGACGTGGCTCGCGACCTATCACGGCATCGTCTACGTCGGCGGCCTGAATGCCACCGAGATCGGAGACGCCTTCAGGCGCCAATGGCCGCTCGCTGGTCAGGTCGATGTCAGGCCGTTGGATCAGTCTCGGACCGTCGAGCACAACGTCGCGGATATCGTCTCCTACGCGAACAAGCACACGTGCACGACGACGGTCGGCACCATCCGCGAGCCGTGGCCGATCTCATGGCAGGCAGCCTATTATTCGATGATCGCTCATCGACGGAATGCCTTTGAGTTTCTACGCTTTGGGATAGGATCGTCATACGATTCCACATACATAGTGGATGAGGTTTGCACTAATGGTTACGAAGATGATGCAATGCCATTTGTGTACTCGTCTATCATACTTCCTATGTAGAATATTACTGAGGGAGCCGGCGAAACCGAAGCGAGCGCGATGCTGGGCCGGCGATAATCAGGGCAGGTCGGCTTTTAGGGACTGCACCCGCGCAGCCGACCTCGCTTGCACGTCTCTGATCTTCTGCTGGGTCTTCCGCATGCGGTCGTTGCGCTTGGCAAGCTGCTCGGGCGTCAGAGGCTTGCGGATTCCGCCTGCGCTCGCCTCGATAATCTCTCTGAATCTCATGTAAATATTTATCGGACGAATCATCGATATTGCCGAGATGAATCACAAATAATTATGGACGGAATGAAAAACGATTGGCTATTACCGGTTCCAACGCCGCACTGGTGCAAACATTGGTGATGCCATGAATCAATTAATTCCGTCACATAGTCCAAACAGATTCCACAACATCTTCAATTCCCTCACTCCGGCGCAGGACGCCGCAGTCCGGAGTGCGACGTACTACACATTGGAGGCATGCAGTACGTGGGGCGATGAGATCATGCTTGCCACGATCGAGGATGCTGAGGATGCCGGGGATCATCGCATCCATGTCGGTCTTCCCGATCAGCCTGCCATGCGGTCGGTCTTCATCTTTTCAGCCCTCTCGGACGCCGTGCAGGTGCTGGGCGCCCTGAAGGACGTGCGCAATGTCCCTCTGTGGCTCAGCACCCTGGAGGTCGAGGCCGAAATCAAAGGCACCGACCTGTGGGCCGCCCTGGTCGCCGCCAGGGCATCGCTCGACCCGACCGATACCGATTGCCCGTGGGTGCAACTCGCGGCCGACTTCGCTTCCGGCCAGGTCACTCACACGTCCTACGGGGACGATGGGCGGAAGCACTGGCTGCACGCCAAGATCGCCGAACAGATCGGGAGGGCCTGAGCATGGCCTGGTACCGGAGTCAGTACGAGTGCGAGGATTGCGGCTGCACCTGGGAGAACGAATGGTCCTGCTGCTGCAATGACGAGCGTGGCGAGTGCGGGGAGGCGCTGATCTTTTCTGATCGGGCGGGGGCCGAAGCCTATCTCGCAGTCAATGCCGAGGCCATCGCCGCAACCCGTGAGGCCAAGGAAGACGATCTTTGGGGATGAGTAAACACCCGAGATAATTATAGACCCGGCTTTTGTAGAGCCGGCATCCGCTAATTCTGCGCTGTTAGGCGCTTTGTATCCAACCAATTCTTAGAGAATTTTCCATGCACTCTAAATTGCTTTCAGCAATCGCGCGCGAAGCCGAGAACAATCCGCAACTGGCCGCGATTCTTCAAGAAATGCGCCGGCAAGGCGGCGTCCCGACAGTCATCATGCATGATGTCAACACGGGGGCGGTAACGTCCAGCGAGAACGGCGGTCCGTTCATGCCGACGCATGCTGCGATCCGTTCGATCGTCATGGGTGTGCCGTACCGCGATCCGGGCCTCGTCGATCCCGCAACAGCAGAGGACGACGAGGTAGGGAGCATGCTCCGCTACTTCACCGACTACTACCGAGGCGATCTGTTGAATCACCCGTACTTCGATGAGGCGATCAAGGCGACGATCAGGGGGATTCACCGGCCTTCGGTACGACAGATGCTGTCCGACCTTGAAGACAACTACCAGCGTTGGAACAGGGTCGTTGAAGCGTTTCTCGAAGCTTTTGACGAGGAGTAATCACAGCGGGCACCGGCCCCGCCGTCCGATCTGGTGATAGGTCGGCGGGGAAGTTCGCTGGCGTCGTCAATCCAGCAGCGCAAGGATCTCGTCGTCGGTGGGGAGCCGGCTCGGCCCATGCCGCAGAGTGTCGATCCACTCATCGATCTCGTGGCGGTCCCATCGGATGACGCCATGGCCGAGGTCGATCGCTTGGGCGCCGCAGACCCGAGTGAACGCCAGCAGAGACAGGCTGCAATAGGCCGCCGCCTGCGATCGGCGCATGAGCCGCGGCCAGTTGGGGAGGGATTCCGGCCGTCGAGGCATCGGCTCAACTGAACACGCTGTTGCGGTCGGTCACGATGCGCAGCAGGTGGCAGGCGAGCATGATGATCTCGGCGGTCTCGTCCGGGTTGTCCAGATCCACTTTCCGGTGCGACTGCGGGTTCTTGTAGCTGCCCATGGCCCCCGCAAAGAGGGCGGATCGGGCGTGCTGTTCTGCGGCAGGAGCACTCTTGTCGGTCAGGGGACCGCCCTCCGGGTTGAAGGCCCTGCGCATCAGATCGACGCCGATGTCCGTAGGCTTCGGGTTAGCTGCCTGACGCACTGCGATCTCGACGGCCTTCATCGCCTCGAACACCGCCGCGTCGTATTTTCCGCGATGGTAAAGGCCCCAGACATCCTCCCGGATTGAAGGATGGAGGACCTCCTTTGGGAGGAGCCGCGCGCTCAAGGCACGTTGGGGGTCTTCGGCGAGTTGCCGTCCGCGTCGGCTCATAAGCCGGACGCTCATGTTCGGGTCGTTGTAGGGGCCAAGGGCCGGGATCAGCAGGCCCTGGCCCTCCAGCCAGGCCCAGGCTTCGATAATGGCTTGGCGCACCTCCGCATGCCGCTCAGCCGGGTACGGGCCTCCGGCTCGCGTGCCGGCGTTGATGCTGGTGACCTGATAGATGTTGGCGTCCAGCAACTCCTTCAGGGAGAGGTGCCCTCCATGCGGATGGGGCCGAACGAGCACCGGGAGCATGCGCAATCCGAGTTCGTCCGCCTCCAGGGACAGGAGAGCGTCGGCTGTTGGGGCAACCTCGCCAAGATCCATGATCCAACCCCTTGAGCCCTGATGATGAAGCAGGTCCGATCGCCCGATCTGAGCTTGGGCCAGAAGTCACGAATGATGCCGGACAGCCTCGGCTACGGCCATCCCTACACCCTGCCGGAGATTGAGCGGGCGCACGAACTGATTGCCCGCATCATCGTCCGATCCGGCACGGTCTACCTGCCGCTGCTGGATCGGATGGAGCGCGAAGTCACCCAGGCGAGGCGCCAGGTCGAAGGCCCCGCCCGTGCTCAGGCAGTTTTGGATGGGTACGCGAAGCGTAGGCGCGGCGAGGCCGCGGCGTCATGAGGAAGGCTCCGGCATCCCCGCCCATACGGTTTAGGATCGACCCGGCCTATGTCCCGGCTGACAAGGCTGCGCGTCGTATGGGGCTCACACCGGATCAGTTCGCGGAGTGCCGGCGACGCCTCTATGCCCGCGGCTTCCCTACCCCCGACGAGACGACGGGCCTGTACGACATCGAGGCGATCGACCGGTGGCGGATGCACCAGCGGCCCGATCTCTACCCCGAGGTGCAGCCCGGACGGCCCGCTGCTGAGCCCGCACCTCGCACGGATTGGGGAGAGCGGTTCGTAGAGGCTCGGAAGGCCGACAGCATGGGCGAGCGGTTCGCTAAAGCTGAGCGGACACGGCGCGCAAAAGCCTCAGCCAGGGATGGCGGACGCCCTTAGTGAGGTTCGCGCTCACGCATCGGCCGATCAGGCGGAACGCGGGTATCCAGGGCGTCCAGCCACTGGTCGAACGAAGGAGCGTCGGGCTCCCCCTTCAGGCGGTCAATCCAGTGGTCCAAGTCACGGCGATCGTACCGCTGCACGGTATTGGCGCCGAAGCGGATCGGGCAAACGTCGCACTCGCGCTGGAACACGATCGTGGACAGGCCACAGTACGATGCTGCCTGCGCCCTGGTGAGCAGGCGCGCGGCCGGAAGGGGCACCACCTGCCGCGTCACCGTCTCGGCCTCGCCCTTGGGCAGCGGAAGACCGTGAAGACGATCACGCTGAGAACCGGTTCATGGCCTCGGGCTTCATGATGCCCCGGTCCACGAAGTCCTGCGCCAGAACCTTGAGGGCATTCCATTCCGCCGCCTTCGTGCCGTCAGCGCGTGCGGTATGATGGAACCAGAACAGGACGCGCCCGAGATCGGCACGCCGCTCGCGGGCCTCAGCGGCGACGTTCCGGTCTTTCGCCTTGGTCTGGCGCTCCGCGAAGGTTGCCGCATCGTTCAAGGCATCGAAAGCGGCAGCGAAATCCTTGCCTTGCTGATCCAGAACAAGCTCTGCAATCGTCTTCTGCATGACCGTCCCCTGTGGCGACCAGTTCATGTCGGGGGAGGCGTGCTACCAAGTCAACGGCGGCTTAGGCTGCTCGGTGTCTCGGCCTTAGCGAAGCGTGCCACAACCTCGATACGCTCCAAGGCGTATGGATTCACGACAACCTCGCCCTCATCGTAGTAGCCCTCATGCTCGCGGCGCAGGTGCACGGACCCGATCGGCGCTAGGGTTTCGAGCAGCACGGCGCCTCCTGATCCAAGTCTGGCCTGCTCGGCGAACCTCTCTGCGATGTTGCGCTGCGTTGACCATGAGAAGCCGTAGAGGCGGCGGCTGCGCTCATTTGCGGACGTTCCGCGGAACAGGCGGAGAGGCTCGGCCAGCACGATCGAGGGCATCAGGACGTGGAGCGCCCGTGCCATGGTTGGCCTATGCCCGACCTGCAAAGGCATGTGCTTCGACTCGATCCAGATGCCAAGGAATGCGGCGCGGATCTCTGGACTGACGGCCGACAGGCGCCCCACACGGCACATTGCTAGGCGCCACCCATCAATCGTTCTGTCGTTCAGAAAGTCGGCCGCGCGCAGCATCGCATCCACGTCACCGACTCGGCATGAAGCGGCAAAGGCACTGGCGCCTTGACGATCAGCCACCCGCTCCGCTGCGAGCGCCGCGCGCACCTGCCGTTCGATCTCGGCGGGGTCTGTATCGTCGTCGGAAATGATCACGGCGCATTCCGATGCCGGAACCGAACCCCGGCCCCTCCGCCGTTCTCCGGCGTGAAGTCGATCCCACCGGCCTCAAGGGCCTGCCGTAGGTCGTCGGTCGTTCGCTCCCGAGCCGGACGCTTCCCTGTCTCGAAATCCGCAATCGTCGCCCGAGACACCTTGCTCTCGCGGGCGAGGTCTTCGCGCGTCCAATCCAGTAGCGCCCGTGCGGCTCGGCACTGAGCCCCAGAAATAGCTTTTTCGTCGTAAATCATAAAAAACAGCTTGCTGCGGATCTGGTATCAGATTATATAACTGAAATCAGACGAACCGCAAGGCCGCCCCGATGCGCTACGCCAATCTCATCCCCCACTCGCACATCGCTCGCACGCCCGACCCGCGCCTGACCGCCGACGCCCGCCGCGTCTTCACCCGCGCCAAGGCCGCCGTGAACGTGTGCACCGAGAGCGCCAAGCACTTCGCCCGCACCGTTGCCCCGCTGACCCGCCGTGACGGCACGTTCGACCGCTCCGCCATCATGCGCGCTGCGACCCGCGCTGCTCAGGCCCGCATGGAAGTGACCGGCGACGCCTGGGGCGTGTGCATGTCCTTCGCGCTCAAGGGCGCCTGGGCCGCCGCCAAGTCCTCCCGCGTCTACCGCGCGCACTGAGAGGCCGGACCGATGGCCTCCGATCTCATCCGCTCCCCCGCTGTCCGCCTGCTGCACGCTCAGCAGGATCACGCGATCTGCCTCCGCCTCGCGGCCTCCTACCGCCACCGGATCGCGGCCGGCGAGACCGACCAGCGCGAAGCCCATGCCTGGGCGCTCGGCCTAGCCCGCCGCTGGCGCCTCGTGGCCGCCGAACTGAACGAGGCTCGCTGATGCGGATCACGCGCCAATCCAAAGTCTCGGGCGAGACCAACACGCTGGACCTCCCCGTCACCTGCGAACAGCTCGCGGCCTGGATGGGTGGCGAGCCCATACAGCGGGTCTTCCGTCACCTTCCGCCCTGGGACCGCGAGTTCATCAAGACCGGGATCACCCGCGCGGAGTGGGACGCGATGTTCCCACCCGAGGACGAGGCGTAGCCATGGCGATGCTCTCCACGGCTTCGGGCCGCCTGTCCCGCCGCACTGTCCTCGGCGCCTTCCTCGTCGTCGTCGCCTCGCGGGTGCCTGCCGCCGCCTCTGACGGCGTGCTGCCGGCGATCCGTTGGGCCGAGGCTGCCGACGCTGCCTATCTCGCCTCGGGGCGTGTCGCGGCCGACCGGGCCAGCGCTGGTCTCCTGATGCCGGCCGGATGGGCCGCCTACCGCGCCTCGCTGGCCCGCGTGCGTCAGACGGCCCGCCTCGACCTCTACGCCCTGACGCCGACCACACCCGAGACCGCCGCGGCGCTGGCCGCCTACCACGCCGCGCGCGGCGAGCGGGCCGGGACCTCTGGTGCTCGACGTGCCGCCCGTCGTCGGCTCCGCAAGGTGTTCGCACGGCCGGGTGCCGCGCTGCCGCCCCGGCCAACCTAGCCGCCGGCTCCTCTCCCCTCGCCTCTCCTGCCTGCCCTCACGAGCCCTCTGGAGCCCGACCGATGACGCACGCCCATATCCTCGTTTTCGACACCGCCCCCGACCCGATCCACGCCGCGATCCAGCGCCATCGCGCGGCCTACGACGCCTATCAGATCGCCCCTGAGGGCAAGGCGTCAGTCGTTGCCAACGACGACTACGACGCCGCTACGGACGCCCTGGTGGCGACAGCTTGCACCTCCCGGTTCGGCGCCATGGCCCTGCTGTCCCACCTGCGTTGGTGGCTTGGGGAGGAAGCCGCGTTCTCCGCCGGCCACCAGCCCGGCTACGGCATCGCCCAGGCTCGCGTCGCCGACCTGACGCTGTTCCTCGGCACGGCCCTGCCCCCGACGACGATCCCGCGGGCTTTCCCGTCCGGCCGCCTTCCGCCAGCCCCTGCCCGGCTGCTGCCTGGCGTGGATCGCTACGACCAGTCCGCTGCGATTGTCCCGCGGAACGAAGCCCTGCCCGGTGAGTGCGCCCCCTGGGAGGCCGTAGCCGCGGTCCGGCCCGACACTGCCTTCGTCCGCGCCCAGCGCTTCATGGATGCCGGCGCCGAGCTGCTGGCCGCCTTCACCATCATTGCCGGGGGCGTACTCGCCTACGGCTTCCTGCCGATCGCTTGAAGGGAGGCTGACATGCGCAATCTCTTGAACCGTCGCCTGAGCACCGATCCCAAGCCGTCCCTACGCGACCGGTTCGCCGCGATGAAGGCTAAGGCCGCCGGGCTCGGGTCCAAGCCGAGCACGGGCCGCCCGGCCTCCCCCGCCGCCGTTCACGCC
>NZ_VRVH01000500.1:0-1977 GCF_008040095.1 Methylobacterium sp. WL6
GGCTGCGGGCGCGGGCGGCACCGCTTCGGCCGGCTGCGGCTCGGCCTTGACCGCGGAGGGGCGCTTGCGGCCCTTGGCCATCTGCGCCGAGGCCCGCTGCACGAAATCGCGGAAGATCGAGGCCGGGACGTCGCCGCCGCCGACGCGATTCATCGCGGAATTGTCGTCGTTGCCGACCCAGACGCCGACGACCATGTCGGGCGTCATCCCGATGAACCAGGCGTCGCGGTAATCCTGCGTCGTCCCGGTCTTGCCGCCGACGGCCAAGCCGGACACGCGCGCGCCCTTGCCGGTTCCACCGTCGACCACCGCCTGCAGCGAATCGAGCATCATCGTGCGGCTGTCGCCCGGCAGGCCGGCGGCGGGCTTGGCGTCGGGGCGCAGATAGAGCGGGGCCGGCGCTCCGCCGCGGATCGCGTGGATGTCGAAGCTCTCCACCGGCGTGCGGTTGGCCAGAATGCCGGCATAGGCGCGTGTCATCTCCAGCAGCGTGACCTCGGCCGAGCCGAGCGCGAGGCTCGGCACGTTCGGCAGATCGGACTGCACCCCGAGGGATTTTGCCGTCGCGATCACGGCCGGGATGCCGAGCTCCTCGCCGAGCTGGGCCGCCACCGTGTTGATCGAGAGCGCGAAGGCGGTCCGCAGCGGCACGGCGCCGCGGAACCGGTTGTTGGCGTTCTGCGGCTCCCAGTCGCCGATCTGCACCGGGCGGTCGACCAGCACAGTCTCCGGGGTCAGCCCGTTCTCGTAGGCGGTGAGGTAGACGAACAGCTTGAACAGCGAGCCGGCCTGGCGCTTGGCCTGGGTCGCGCGGTTGAACTGGCTGTCCTCGTAGTCGCGCCCGCCCACCATCGCGAGGATCGCGCCGTCCTTCGACATCGCGACGAGCGCGCCTTGGCCGATCTTCTTCTTGCCGCCCTCGGCGTCGAGGCGGCGTGCGACGATTCCCTCGGCGAGGCTCTGGAGATCGAGGTTGAGGGTCGAGCGCACGGTGAGGTCGCCCGGCGCGTCTGTGAGCTTCTTGGCGTCGGCGGCGAGGAGGTCGAGAAAGTAGTTGCTGCCCGGCGGCGTCTCCGGCGGCGTGCGCAGCGTCACGGTCTTGGCCCGCGCCGCGTCGGCGGCCTCCGCGGTGATCGCGCCGGTCTCGACCATGGTCTGCAGCACCACGTCGGCGCGCTCCTTGGCGCCGCCGAAGTTGCGCGTCGGGGCGAGCTGCGAGGGCGCCCGCACCAGCCCGGCGAGCATCGCCGCTTCCGGCAGGGTCAGCGCCTTCGCGCCCTTGCCGAAGTAGCGCCGCGCCGCCGCGTCGGCACCGTAGGCGCCGGCCCCGAAATAGGCGGTGTTGAGGTAGCCGAGGAGGATGTCGTCCTTGCTCATCTCGGACTCGACCCGCAACGCCAGGAAGGCCTCCTGGATCTTGCGGCGCAGGGTCTTCTCCTGGTTGAGCGAGGTCAGCCGGACATATTGCTGCGTGATCGACGAGCCGCCCTCGCGCACCCCGCCGCCGACGGCGTTGCGCCAGGCCGCGCGCACCAGCCCGCGCAGGTCGATGCCCCAATGGCTGTAGAAGCGCCGATCCTCGATGGCGACGATCGCCTGGGCGAGATGGGGCGGAAGCTCCGCCTTGGTGATCGGCTGCCCCCGGAACGCGCCGCGGGTGGCGAAGACCCGGCCGTCGTCGGCCTCGACGGTGAGCGCGCGCTGGCCCTGGTCGATCACCACGCCGCCGAGCGGCGGCAGCGTCAGGAACGCGAACAGGACGTAGCCGGCCAGCGCAACGAGCGGCAACGCGACGACGGCGCCGGCGACCAGGAGGGCGGGGCGCAGCGAACGCCCGCGGATGGCGAAGCGCGACGGCGCGGACCCGGCGGTCGCCGGACCCGCGATGGGGGCGTCAGCCTCGGCCGGAGCTTTGGATCGGCGGCGTGCCGCGAGGCCCCCGACGAGCGATCCGGTGGCGCGCGCCGCCTCCCGGCC
>NZ_VRVH01000501.1:0-1972 GCF_008040095.1 Methylobacterium sp. WL6
GGGCAGCTCGCTCGGGCTCACCGCAGCATCCGGATCGCGGGCGGGCGCGGCGGCGTCATCGGGGGCGTAGTCCTGCAGCATCGCGCCATCACGGGTCGGACTTCGGCCGATCGGAGCTCGGCCGGTCGATATGGCCGAGATCGCGCGCCGGATCGAGCCGGTCGCGCACGCGCTGCTTCAGGGCCTTCACGTCGGGGAAGCCGCCGTCACGGGTCCGCTCCCAGACCGTGTCGGGGCCGACGGTGATCGAGAAGGCGCCGCCGCTCGCCGGGATCAGTGCGACCTCGCCGAGGTCGTCGCGGAAGGTCGAGAGCAGTTCCTGCGCCATCCAGGCGGCCCGCAGGAGCCAGTTGCACTGGGTACAATAGGTGATGGCAACGCGCGGCTTGTCCGCCGCAGCTTGAGGCGTGTCATCCATGGGGCGCACAGCGCACCGCGGCGATGGGCTTGTCAACCTCGACCGGCTCCGCCCGGACGATCGCGCGATGCATCGCGAACGCGCGGCGCGGCCCTTCTCCCGGCGGGTGCGGCACCCTATCTCACGTCGGCGTGATTACGGCCAAGCTGGGCCGGACGAGGCAGGCAGGAGTGGTGGACATGTCGTCGAGTGCGGACTTCGCAACGCCGCGGACCAGCCCGATCATCGCCCGCATCGCCGGTGCGCTGATCGCGATGCTGTTCGCGTCCTGCCTCTCCGGTTGCGGCGCGATCAACCGTGTTCCCACCCTGGAGGAGCAGGCGAAATCCTCCTGGAGCGAGGTGCAGAACCAGTACCAGCGCCGGGCCGACCTGATCCCGAACCTCGTCGAGACGGTGAAGGGCTACGCCAAGCAGGAGCAGGACACCCTGACCAAGGTGACCGAGGCCCGCGCCAACGCCACCAGCGTCAAGGTCGACGCCTCGACGATCACCGAACCGGCCAAGTTCAAGCAGTTCCAGGACGCTCAGAACCAGCTCAGCGGTGCGCTCGGGCGCCTGCTGGCCACGGTCGAAGCCTACCCCGACCTAAAGTCGAACCAGAACTTCCTGGCGCTGCAGTCGCAGCTCGAGGGCACCGAGAACCGGATCGCGGTGGCGCGGCGCGACTACATCGGCACGGTCCAGGCCTACAACACCGAGATCCGCACCATTCCCGGCCGCTGGATCGCGGCGTGGTTCTACCCGGAATCGAAGCCGATGGAGACTTTCACGGCAACGCCCAATTCCGAGCGGGCGCCGAACGTGAAGTTCTAGGGATTTCCCGCGCATGCGGCGCGGAGCGCTCAGGGCCTTCCCCCTCGTCCTCGCCCTCGTGGCCTGCGCCGGGCTGTGGACGGCTGCGGCGGCTGCGGAGCTGACCTTCCCGAAGCTGACCGGGCGCGTCGTCGACGCCGCCGGGATTCTCACCCCCGAGCAGCGCGGGACCCTGGAGGCCAAGCTCAAGGCCTACGAGGACAGGACCTCCGATCAGGTCGTCGTCGCGACGGTGCCGAACCTTCAGGGCACCACGATCGAGGATTACGCCAACCGCCTGTTCCGGGAGTGGAAGCTCGGTCAGGCGAAGACCAACAACGGCGCCCTGCTGATCGTGGCGCCGACCGAGCGCAAGGTCCGCATCGAGGTCGGCTACGGCCTCGAAGGCGCCCTCACCGACGCCCTGTCCCGCGTCATCATCGCGAGCGCGATCACGCCGCGCTTCAAGGAGGGCGACTTCGCCGGCGGGATCACCGCCGGCGTCGACGGCATGCTCTCGATCCTCTCGGGCGACGCCGAGGTCTGGCAGCGCAAGCCGAAGGTCCGTTCCGACGAGGTCGATCCGGCGCAGGTCGCGATCTTCATCGGCCTGTTCCTTCTCGTCCTGTTCGTGGCGTGGCGGATGAACCGCGGCGGCCGCGGGCGCGGCGGCGGCATCGTCTTTCTTCCCGGGCCGGGGACCGGCGGTTGGAGCGGCGGCACCTCGGGCGGGTTCGGCGGCGGCTTCTCCGATGGGGGC
>NZ_VRVH01000502.1:0-1927 GCF_008040095.1 Methylobacterium sp. WL6
CCTTCCGCTCGGGGAGGATGTCCTCGACCTTCCGGACGATGCTGGCGGCGTCGAGGCCGGCCTCGGCGTACATCTTGTCCGGGCTGTCGTGGTCCTGATAGCTGTCGGGCAGGGTCATCGTGCGCACCCGCAGCCGCATCGCGTCGAGCACGCCGCGCTCGGTCAGCAGGTGCAGCACCTGCGCCCCGAAGCCGCCGCGCGAGCCCTCCTCCAGCGTGATCAGAACCTCGTGGCTCGCCGCCAGGTCCAGGATCAGCGCCTCGTCCAGCGGCTTGGCGAAGCGCGCATCCGCCACCGTCACCGCGATGCCGGCCGCCTCCAGCGTCTCGGCCGCCTTCAGCGCCTCGGACAGACGCGTGCCCAGCGACAGCAGCGCCACCCGCGCGCCCTCGGGCCGTGTCACGATCCGGCCCCGGCCGATCGCCAGCGGAACGCCCACCTCCGGCATCTCGACGCCCACCCCCTCGCCGCGCGGGTAGCGCAGCGCGATCGGGCCGTCGTCGTGCGCGTGGCAGGTCGCCACCATGTGCACCAGCTCGGCCTCGTCGGCCGCCGCCATCACCGTCATGTTCGGCAGGCAGCACAGGTACGCCAGGTCGAACGCCCCCGCATGCGTCGCCCCGTCGGCCCCCACCAGCCCAGCCCGGTCCAGCGCGAAGCGCACCGGCAGGTTCTGCAGCGCCACGTCGTGGATCACCTGGTCGTAGGCCCGCTGCAGGAAGGTCGAGTAGATCGCCACGAACGGCTTGTAGCCCTCCGTCGCCAGGCCGCCGGCGAACGTCACCGCGTGCTGCTCGGCGATCCCGACGTCGAAGGTCCGGTCCGGATGCGCCTTGCCGAACAGGTCGATCCCGGTGCCGCCCGGCATCGCCGCGGTGATCGCCACCACCTTGTCGTCGGCATCCGCCGCCTTGATCAGGCTCTCGCCGAACACCCGCGTGTAGGCCGGGGCGTTGGCCTTGGCCTTGGTCTGCACGCCCGACAGCACGTCGAACTTCACCACGCCGTGGTAGCGGTCGGCCGACGCCTCCGCCGGCGCGTAGCCCTTGCCCTTCTGCGTCACCACGTGCAGCAGGATCGGGCCCTGCTCCGAGTCGCGCACGTTCTTCAGCACCGGCAGCAGGTGGTCGAGGTTGTGCCCGTCCACCGGCCCGACGTAGTGGAAGCCCATCTCCTCGAACATCGTGCCCGAGCCGACGATCAGCCCGCGGGCGAACTCCTCGGCCTGCGCCGCCCGCTGGTAGATCGCCTTCGGCAGCAGCTTGCCGAGCTGCTTGGCGGTCTCGCGCAGGCCCCGGTACGCCCCGCCCGACGCCAGCCGCGCCAGGTAGGCCGACATCGCGCCCACGGGCGGCGCGATCGACATGTCGTTGTCGTTCAGGATCACGATCAGCCGCGAATGCAGCGCGCCGGCGTTGTTCATCGCCTCGTAGGCCATGCCCGCCGACATCGAGCCGTCCCCGATCACCGCGATCATGTTGCGGCGCTTGGGCTCGGCGTGGCCCTTGGCCTTCTCCGAGGCCGCGTGCAGGTCGCGCGCCACCGCCATGCCCAAGGCGGCCGAGATCGAGGTCGAGGAATGCGCCGCCCCGAACGGGTCGTATTCGCTCTCCGAGCGCTTGGTGAAGCCCGACAGCCCGCCGCCCTGGCGCAGCGTCCGCATCCGCTCGCGCCGCCCGGTCAGGATCTTGTGCGGATACGCCTGGTGCCCGACGTCCCACACGATCCGGTCGTCGGGCGTGTCGAACACGTGGTGCAGCGCCACCGTCAGCTCGACCACCCCGAGCCCCGACCCGAGATGACCGCCCGTCACCGACACGGCCTCGATCATCTCCGAGCGAACCGCGTCCGCCACCGCCCGGAGATCGCTCTCCGGAAGCAACCGCAACGCGGACGTCTCGGACAAACCGTCCAAAATCGAGGGGGC
>NZ_VRVH01000503.1:0-1927 GCF_008040095.1 Methylobacterium sp. WL6
TCGCGCGGCGGCGCCGATCCGCCGGCGCGGCCGCGCGACCGGGGCCCGGATCCCGCGAAGGCGCCGGTCTTAGACGACCGGGCGCGTCCGCGACACCCTTTCTCGCCTCAGCAGGAGGCGTGGCCGCACTGGCGGACGTCGGCGATGGTCTTGCGGATCGGGTCGACGCCGACGGCGCCGGGGATGATCTCGTCGCCGATGATGAAGGCGGGCGTGCCGGACAGGCCGAGCTTGTCGCCGAGGCCGCGGTTCTCGGTGAGCGCCGCCTTCACCTCGGGGCCCTGGGCGTCCTTCTGCAGCCGGGCCACGTCGAGCCCCATCGCCTTGGCGACGTCGAGGGCCTTGGCGCCGTTCGCCCGGCCCTTGGATTCAAGCAGCTTCTGGTGGAACTCGAACAGCTTGTCGCCCTTGAGCTGCTGCTTGGCGGCGAGCGCGATCTGGCTGGCCTCGAGCGATTCCGGGCCGAGCACCGGGAAATCCTTGATCACCACGCGCAGCTTCGGATCGGCCTTGATCAGCGCCTGCACGTCGCCGAGCGCCTTGCGGCAATAGCCGCAATTGTAGTCGAAGAACTCGATCATCGTGACGTCGCCCGCCGGGTTGCCGGCGACGACGTCGTGCGGGCTGTCGAGCAGCGCCTTCTGCGATTCCTTGAGCGCGGCGGCCTGGGCCAGGCGCTGGGTCTCGGCCTGGCGCTTCTCGCCCTCGGCGATCGCCTCCTGCAGCACGTCGGGGTTCTTGATCAGGTAGTCCTTGACGATCGCCTCGATCCCGGCGCGCTGCGCATCGGTGAAGGGCGCGGCCGGCGCGGTCTGCGCCCGGGCCGGGAGGCCGAGGGGCATGGCCAAGGGAACGGCCAAGGGGACGGCGAGCAGCAGCGCGCGGCGGGAGGCCGAGAGGAAACGGGAGAGAGGCATACGTCCTCGCTGGGCGGGCGCGGCGGGCGGGCCGGACCGGGGTCTGGTCGGTCCGCTATCGGCCGGGTTAGGCGTTTTCACGGCGGCGGGTCAAATCCCGTCGTGCCCGATCGAAGTTTCTCCCGCGAGGCGTCACGCCGATGATCAATCCCATCCGGGCCTTCCGGCTCCGCCCGCGCCTGCTCGCGGCGTTCGGCATCATGGCCGCGGGCGCGCTGCTGATGCCGGGCGACGACCTCATCACCCGCCTGCTCGCCGGCTGGTGCGCCGGGATCGTGGCCTACGCGGTGCTGATCGTCCACCAATCCACCGGGCAGTCGCGCGACGCCCTGCGCCTGCAGGCGTCGCGCCTCGACGACAGCGCGGCCCTGGTGACGGTGTTCACCCTGCTCGCGGCCGCGGCGAGCTTCGCCGCCGTCGGCGTGCTGGTGCTCGGCGGCAAGGCGAGCGGCGCCGGCAAGGTCTTCGACCTGACGCTCGCCGGGGCGACCGTGCTGTGCACCTGGGCCTTCGTGCAGCTCGTCTTCACGATCCACTACGCCCACGTCTACTACGGCGACGACGCGCCCGGCGAGAGCCGCGGCGGCCTCGACTTCCACGGCGACGACGCCCCCGACTTCTGGGACTTCCTGTACTTCACCGTCACCATCGGCGCGGCGGCGGCCACCTCGGACACCAACATCACCAGCAAGCGCATGCGCCGGATCGCCACCGTGCAGACGGTCTACGCCTACCTGTTCAACACCGGCGTGCTGGCGCTCGCCGTCAACATGGCGGCGGGGTTCGTCGGGCATTGAGGGGGGTTGCGCAGCATCGCCGACCCGTCCGAGGGCTGACCCGCGGCCGCCGCCCGGGTACAAGCGTCCGATGATCCCCATCTCCCGCCGTGCCGCCGCCGTCGCGCCCTTCCTCGCCATGGACGTGATGGCCGCCGCCGCCGGGAAGGCGCGCGCCGGCGAGGACGTGGTGCGGATGGAGGTCGGGCAGCCCTCGGCGCCGGCGCCGAGGGC
>NZ_VRVH01000504.1:0-1925 GCF_008040095.1 Methylobacterium sp. WL6
GCGCGGGCCCGTGCCGCGGGTGACGGTGGTGCGGATCGCCAGGCGATCGCCCGTGGCGGCGAGCGCATGCATCGCCGTGCGGGCGGCATCGGCGGGCACGGAGAAGCCCAGCGCTTCGGCCGAGGCGACGAGGCGGGCGACGTGCGCGTCCGCGAAGGCGACCCGGCCGGCCAGCGCCAGGGCCGTGTCGAAGACGCCGTCGGCCAGGGTCAGGCCGCGATCGGTCAGGTCGAAGGGCAGGGTGGTGCCGTCGATCAGGCGGCCGTCATGCCACAGCATCGCCGCCCTCCCCGGATGCGGGCCGCTCCCGCCAATCGCGGGCCAGGCCGAGGAAGTTCGAGAAGATCGCGTGGCCGTTCTCGGTGAGCACCGATTCCGGGTGGAACTGGATGCCGTAGGTCGGATGGCGGCGATGCGACAGCGCCATCACCTCGCCCTCGGCCGAGCGCGCGTCGACGGTGAGGTGGGCCGCCATCGCCGGCTGCGGCGCCACCACGAGGGAGTGGTAGCGCCCGACCTGCATCGCCGGCGGCAGCCCGGCAAACAGCCGCTCCCCGCCATGCGCCACCGGCGTCGCCTGCCCGTGCAGGGGCTTCCGCGCCCGCTCGACGGTGCCGCCGAAGGCCGCGCCGATCGCCTGATGCCCGAGGCAGACCCCGAGGATCGGCATCCGACCCGAGAGCTCGCGGATCGCCGGCAGCGAGATCCCGGCCTCGGCCGGCGTGCACGGCCCCGGCGAGATCACTAGGGCGTCGGGGGCGAGCGCGCGGATGCCGGCCACGTCGAGGGCGTCGTTGCGCACCACGCGCACCGTCTCGCCCAGCTCCTCGAAGTAGCGGACGACGTTGAAGACGAACGAGTCGTAGTTGTCGACGACGAGGATCATGGGGTTTCCCGGTGGCCCCCGGCCGTCGCCGGCCGCAGGCATCGGCCGCGCCGGCGGCGACGCGCGGTCGCGCGCGCCGACCTCCGCTCGGATCTCCCCGTGCGGCCCTCGGTCGTCGCGCCGGCCCGGGCTCGCGCAGGCGCGCTCATGTTTCGAACGCCTCTGCCTCGAACGCCTGGAACACGCGGGCGGCCTTGGTCAGGGTCTCGTCGTACTCGGCCGCCGGCTCGGAGAGCAGGGTGACGCCGCCGCCGGCCTGGAGCACCGCGGTCGTCGCGTCCATGAACACGGTGCGGATCGCGATCGCGGTGTCGAGCGACCCGTCGAACCCGATCCGGCCGATGGCCCCGCAATAGAGCTCGCGCGCGTCGCCCTCGATCTCGGTGATGATGTCCATGGCCCTGAGCTTCGGCGCGCCGGTGATCGAGCCGCCGGGAAAGGTCCTCTCCAGCAGGTCGAAGCCGTCGAGACCGTCCCGCAACGTGCCCGTGACGACCGAGACGAGATGGTGGATGCCGGCATAGGATTCCAGCCCGCACAGCACCGGCACCTGCACGCTGCCCGGCGCGCAGACCCGGGACAGGTCGTTGCGCAGCAGGTCGACGATCATGGTGTTCTCAGCGCGCTCCTTCGGGTCCGCGAGCAGCCGCGCGGCGCGGGCCGCGTCCTCGACCGGGTCGGGGCTGCGCGCGAGCGTGCCCTTGATCGGCCGGGTCTCGACCTGGCTGCCCTCGAGCTTCAGGAAGCGCTCGGGCGAGCTCGACGCGACGGTCAGCCCGTCGAACTCGAGATAGGCGCCGAAGGTCGCCGGGTTGGTCTCGCGCAAGCGGCGGTAGAACGCGAACCGGTCGAAGCCCGCGGGCAGGGCGGCGGTGAAGCGCTGGGCGATGTTGGCCTGGTAGATGTCGCCGGCCCGGATGTAGTCCCGCACCCGGTCGACCGCCGCCTCGTAGCGGGCGCGCGTGAAGTTCGAGTGCCAGGTCGGCGGGGCAGCGCGCGGGGGCAGGGCGGCCGGCTCCGGCGTCGCCCCGCTCAGGCG
>NZ_VRVH01000505.1:0-1925 GCF_008040095.1 Methylobacterium sp. WL6
CCGTCGAGGTCGCCGAGCGCGCCCGGCCGGCGGTCGTCGCCGACGCGGTCTCGCGGACCCGGACGCAGCTGGCTTCGGCCGAGGACGACGAGGTCGAGACCACGAACTCGACCGATGCCGGCCAGCCCCTCGACATCGCGCCGCGGCGCTCGACCGCGACCCCCGGCAGCGCCGGCGCCTTCAAGGCCGGCGCGCAGCCCCTGCCGAAGGCGGCGCAGGCCTACGCCGCGCCCGCGACGGCACAGGCCGCGTTCCCGGGCGGCGCACGCAAATCCGATCAGCGCATCGCGTCGGCCGACGGCCCGATCGCCCGCGCCGAGGCGCCGAAGCCCATCGCCGGCCCGAAGATCGTGCCGACGGCCTGGGTGATCCAGCTCGGCGCCATGGACGACGAGGGCAAGGCCAAGGCGATGCTGGCCGACGCCAAGGCGAAGGGCGGCGGCAGCCTCTCGAAGGCCGCGCCCTACACGGTGAAGGTCGAGCACAGCGGCGCCACCCTCTACCGCGCACGCTTCTCCGGCTTCCAGGAGCAGGACGCGGCGCAGGATGCCTGCTCCGCCCTGAAGCGCAGCGGCTTCAGCTGCTTCGCCACCCGCAGCTGATCCCCCTCACGTCGCGCCGCGGTCCGTTCGACCGTGGCATTCAGCGACCGGCGGCCTTCGCCGTCCCGGTCGCCATCAACGCCGACGGCGGACGCCGCCCTCGGCGAACGTCGTCCTGCACCCCTGGCAACGCGCGTGGAGTCTCAGCGATGTCGGTTCGTCAGCCTGTCGCGGGCCGCGTTGACGCGGGCCGCCCCTTCGGCGCTTCCCCCCTGGTCGGGGTGGGCGCGCTTCATCAAGGTCCGGTGAGCCGTGCGGACGGCCTCTGGGGTCGCCCCGCGCTCAAGCCCCAGGATCTGATAGGCCTCGTCCTGCGTCATCGTCCCTGGCTGCGCCGGACGGCGCGGCCCCGCGTCGCGATCGCGCTCAGCGTCTACACGCCAGCCGGCGTGCCGGCGGTCGAGATACGTCTCTAGCGGCACCACCGCTGCGGGATCCTGCGCCCGGCAGACCGCCAGCACCGCGCGGAGGTCGGCGAGCCCGAGGCTCTCGAGACGCCGGCCGCCGAGCGGGCCGCCGCGCAGGATGCCGTCGCCGACGCTGCCGTCGTCGCGCAGGACGAAATCCACCCGCGCCGTCCGGTGCCGTCTCGGCGACGGCTTCATCGACGCCAGCAGCCGCTTGAGCCGGGAACCCAGCGTCTCCGGCCCTTCGAGCAGCCAGACGCCGCCGAGCCCGACGACCAGGGCCGGGCCGAGCTGGCCGCGCAGCAGCAGGATGGCGGCGAGCCCGATCGCGATCCAGGCGCCGGCACGCCGGATCGACCGCGGGGTGAGCCTGGGCCCGAGCCGGCCGCCGTTCCGGCCGAGCCACCACAGGCCGAAACACGTCGCGAAGCCGAGGACGAGCAGCATCCGCCTAGCGCCGCATGTCGAAGCTGGAACTCGCGCGCCCGCTGATGCGGATGCCCGTGCCCGGAAGGATCTCGTGGAACCCGGAGTCGCGCCGCGGCGTCGGGATCTCGCGCGATCCGCAGCCCGGCTGCGGCGGCAGGCGCACGCCCTCCGGCGCGTCCTCGGGACAGAGCCGCGGGCGCGCCGGCCTCTCGGTGGCTCGCGTGGGGAGGGGGGCGGCGATCGAGAGGCCGGCGGCGAGGCCGATCAGCACGGCGAGAATGGGGATCATGGCCGGTTCTCCGCGACGTCCGCCGTCGTGATGCGCACGCGGCGGGTGCGCCCGTCCCGCTCGACCGCGAGGTCGATCGGCTGGCCGAGACCCGCCGCCTCGAGCGCCGCGGTGAGGTCGGCCAGGCGGTGGACCGGGCGGTCGCCGACGCCGACGACGACGTCGCCGATCGCCCCCGTCTGCGGGTCGACCCCGCGC
>NZ_VRVH01000506.1:0-1921 GCF_008040095.1 Methylobacterium sp. WL6
GGCCTTGATCGCCTGCCACTGCGCCTCGACCGCGCGCGCGTCGCGGCGCGGGCTGCCGGCCGGGAGCAGGGTCCCGTCGGGCTCGAACACGTGCGGGTGCCGCCGCACCAGCTTCGCCACGATCGTGCGCGCGACGTCGTCGAGATCGAAGGCGCCGGCCTCCTCGGCCATCCGGGCGTGGAACACCACCTGCAGCAGCAGGTCGCCGAGCTCCTCGCGCAGGTCGCCGAGATCGCCACGCGCGATCGCGTCGACGACCTCGTAGGCCTCCTCGAGGGCGTAGGGCGCGATGCTCGCCGAAGTCTGGGCGACGTCCCAGGCGCATCCGCGGTTCGGATCGCGCAGCGCGGCCATCACCCGCCTCAAGGCATCGAGCGGCGCTTCGGCCATGCGTCACGGCTCCTCACGGGGTCGGCCTGCCCGACGCCCACCGGCCGCAGGGGTAGACCGGCACGGCCGCGAAATCACCTGCGCGAGCCTCGCGGCGCACGCCGCCGCTCCCGGTCCGGCTCCGCGCTTCCGACGCGCCTTTGGGGACAAGAGCGGCATATTCCCTGTGCTCCAAGTGGACATTCTGAGGGTTTCGGGATGTTCGCCAAAGCGAACGGATCCGCAGGAGGCCTAGGAAATCTATCAGAAAGGATTCTCAGAGAGTCTGTTCTGAAGGTTATATGGGGCGCCGAAAACCCTATCCCCAACAATGGCTTGGTGGGGGTTCTCGCATCCGACTCTGCGTGGGTCCGCATCCGACTCTGCGTGGGATCGCATCGAAGTCTGCGTGGGATTCCCGGGAGGCCGCATCGGAGTCTGCGTGGATCCGCATGCGATTCGGCGTGATTTCACACCAAGGGCGGTGGGGAATGGGGACAAGTCGGCGGCCCCTGGGCGTATCGAACTCTGCGTGGCCGGCCGGCGGTCGCGACCCCGCATCGAACTCTGCGCGGCGCGCATCGACCCACCCCCACGCATCGGACGCCGTTCGCGAAACCCTGGGGGACGCCGCCCGCGAAACCTTGGAGGGAGGGGAAGCGTGGATAGCCGGGATAACCCGCCCGCCCCCGGGGACTCCGGGCCGGCAAATCGTGTCATGACCATCGTGCCCCGGCCCGATGCGGCCGCGGGATCGGGCGCTTGCAGGTGCGGCCCGGGCAGGGATGGTCCGCGCAGCGCGGTCGCGGAGTTTCGGAACGGGCATGGGGATCGAGGACAGACTGGCCGGCATTCGCGACGCCGACCTCCGCGCGGAGGTCGAGGCGGCGCGTGGCGGCTTCCTGTTCGCCCAGATCGTCGAGCACATCCTGCACCGGCAGCAGGTCCGCGACGCGGAGGCCTCGGCCAAGGGCGCGGTCGCCGGCCGGCGGGCCGGGATGGGGCGGGACCAGCGCCGGCGCGACGCCGTGCGCGAGGTGATCGAGAACCAGCCGACCGTGCCGGAGAACCTCCAGCACATCCATTCGGTGCTCGCGCTCTGCGGCCTGCCCTACCGCGATCCCGGGCCGGTGCGGGAATTCTCGCGCGATTACGGCCGCAACTCGCTGAACCTCGTCGCCGGCCGGCTGAAGAGCCCGATCACCGGCGAGATGGAGCCGCAGGGCCTGCCCTACGGCCCGAAGGCGCGGCTCGTGCTGCTCCACCTCTGCACCGAGGCCGTGCGCCAGCGCAGCCCGACCATCGCGGTCGCCGATTCCCTCTCCGGCTTCATGCGCGAGATGGGTTTTGCCGTCACCGGCGGCGAGCGCGGCACGATCCGGCAGTTCAAGGAACAGCTCAACCGCCTCGCCGCCTGCTCGATGCAGATCGGCCTGTGGGACGGGCACGACCAGGCCAGCACCCTCAACGTGCCGCCGTTCCGCAGCCTCGACCTGTGGCGGCCCACGGCCCGGGACGGGGCCAAGGATGGGATGAGGGAGGGGGCGAGGGA
>NZ_VRVH01000507.1:0-1905 GCF_008040095.1 Methylobacterium sp. WL6
CGTACTGCGCGTCGGCCTCGATGCCGATCACGACGCCCGAGCCCGGGGTGAACTGGTAGTTGTAGCCGACCTGGCCACCGCCGGTGAAGCCGTCGTTGCCGCGGCTGCCGCCGAAGGCGAGCACGCCGCCGGTGTTGCCGCCGGCCGGGCCGGCGAAGATCGCGTTGCCGGGCGAGACGCCGACGACGGTGGCGCCGCGGCGATCGCTGGCATCGAAGCCGTAGCCGGCGTTGATACCGAAGTACGCGCCCGTCCAGGTGAACACCGGAACCGGGGTGAACACCGGCGGCGGGGCGCGACGCGGAAGGTCGGCGGCGAAGGCGGAGCCGGCGAGCGCGATGCCGGCGAGGGCGGTGACGCCCCGAAGCATGGATTTCATGGTCTGGTCCTCATTCCATCTGGTGCCGCCGGCCTTTTGGCCCGTCCGGCACCGATTGCCCGTCTTTAAGTCAATGGCTCCAAGGATGCTGTTGCATCGCGGTAACGCCGACCGTCCTGAAGACGGCCCCTTTGTGGCGCCCCGCCGTTGTTGCCTTGGTACCTGCCCCGATAAACACACGCGAATGGTCAAGGTTCACTTGCGGCCACGCTTTTTTCGCGTCCCGCCTCTGGACAGATTGTCGCATGCGGTTCCTTCGATGGAACCCGCCTACGGCGTCAGCGCGATCGCCGAGATCAGCCGGCCGTAATCCGCCTCGGCGCGATGCGTGGTCCGGCGGTAGCTGTAGAAGCGGTCCGGGTCGGAATAGGTGCACAGGCCGAGGATGGCGGCTTCTCCGATCTCCGCCTGCTCCAGGCGGGAGAGCACGAAGCCCGGCAGGTCGAACTGTGCATGGTCGGGCCGCGTGCCGGCCGCGAAGAACCGATCCGATCCCGGCGCCTCGTCCCGGAAGCGCGTCATGAAATCCGTGCCCACCTCGTAGGCGCCCTGCGCGATCGTCGGGCCGAGCACCGCGACGATCGCCGAGCGGCGGGCGCCGAGCCCTTCCATCGCGGCGACCGTGGCCTCGACCACGCCGGTCAGCGCGCCCTTCCATCCCGCGTGGGCGGCGCCGACGACGCCGTTCTCGGGATCGGCGAACAGGATCGGGCCGCAATCGGCGGTGGCGATCCCGAGGGCGAGGCCCGGAACCCGCGTCACCATGGCGTCGGCCTTCGGGCGCTCCGACGGGACGAACGGCGCCTCGACCACGACGGCCTGCGCGGAATGCACCTGGTAGAGGCTGACCAGCCGATCCGCCGGCAGCCCGAGCTGCGCGCACATCCGCGCACGGTTCTCGGCGACGGCCTCGGGCCTGTCCTGCGAGCCGAGCCCGCCGTTGAGGGAGGCGTAGAGCCCGTCGGAAACGCCGCCCTGCCGGGTGAAGAAGGCGTGGCGGATGCCCGAATGCGAGCTGAGTTCCGGCGCTTCAACGAACATGGCGGCTCCTGGCATGGCGGCTCCTGGCGAGACTTCGCGCCCGCGATGCGGGATCACGTCCGCCCGTCGATAACCGAAGGCGCCGGCGGTGACGATGGCACCCGCGCCGCCCTCAGCCGTGCGCGAATCCCGGCGGCGGCGGAAGGGTCGGCTGGGTGATCGCCATCGCCTTGAACAGGCTTCCCATCCCGCCGGGGGCCGGATCGGTGAGCCGGAGCGACGCGGCCGCGATCGCCTCGGCCTGGGCCGGCGTCGCGCGCGCCTTCAGCCGGGCCGCGCGGGCGGGAAGACCCAGCGCATCGAGGAAGGCGCGCTGATCGACGGGGCCGTGGATCGCCGCCCCCGCCTCGGCGGCCGCGCGCGGACCCCGGACAGCGGAGGGCACCCGCTCGACCTCGTGTGCGACTGGCTCCACTACGGCGAGCGAAATGCATGGGTCGGCATCGCCGAGGCATCGGGCTTCCCGGTCGACCGAGGCGAACCGC
>NZ_VRVH01000508.1:0-1893 GCF_008040095.1 Methylobacterium sp. WL6
CGCCGCTGCCGGAGCCGCGCGCCGCGAAGGCGGCGCCGTCCAAGACGCGCTTCCGGCCCGAGCCCGCCCCCGAGACCGCCGTATGGTCGTTCGACGGGACCTCGGCGCCTCCGACGTTCCGGGTGAAGCTCGGCGAGGCCGTGCGCGTGCGGGTCGAGAACAGGACCGACAAGCCGCTCTCGCTGCACTGGCACGGGGTGCGCAACAAGAACGCCATGGACGGCGTCGGCGGCGTGACGCAGGCGCCGATCGCGCCCGGCGCCGACTTCACCTACGATTTCGTGCCGCCCGACGCCGGCACCTTCCTGGTCCGTCCGCTCGTGGTCGGCGGATCGAGCGAGCCGTCCGGCCGGGGCCTCGCCGGCTTCCTGATCGTGGAGGAGAAGGCGCCGCCCGCGGTCGAGGCCGACGTGTCGCTGCTGATGCAGGACTGGCGCCTGCAGGACGACGGCGCGCTGCTGCCCTTCGGCCAGACCGCGTTCGCGGCGAGCAACGGGCGGCTCGGCAACCTCGTGACCATCAACGGCGCCAACGTGCCGGCCACCTTCGAGGCGCGGCCGGGCAGCCGGATCCGGGTGCGGCTCGGCAACGCCTGCAACGCCCGGGCGACCCGCATCCGCTTCGAGGGCCTGAAGGTCTACGTCGCGGCCGTCGACGGCCAGCCGACCGACACGTTCGAGCCGCTGCGCGCGACGCTGCCGTTCCCGCCCGGCACCCGCTACGACCTGCTGATCGACCTGCCGGCGGAGGCCGACGCGAAGGGTGCGATCACCGCGCTGGTCGGCCAGGGCCTGCAGCTCGCCACCGTCGTCACCAAGGGCTCGGCCGTCACCGAGAAGCGGCCGCCGATCGGGCCGATCGGCGAGAACCCGCTGCTGCCGCGCGAGGTCAAGCTGCAGAACGCGCTGCGCCGCGACGTGGTGATCACCGGCGGCGCCAGCCTCTCGAAGGACAAGCCCGAGGCGGAGCCGGCCTATTCCGGCGACGCCAACCGGATCTGGTCGGTCAACGGCACCAGCGCGACCGCGGGCCTCGCGCCGATCTTCACGGTGAAGCGCGGCCAGGTGGTGGTGCTGGCCTTGCGCAACGAGACCGCGTTCCCGCAGGCGCTGCACCTGCACGGCCACGTCTTCCGCCTGCTCCACCCCCTCGACGACGGCTGGGAGCCCTACTGGCTCGACACCTTCCAGCTCCTCGAAGGCCGCACCGCCCGCATCGCCTTCCAGGCCGACAATCCCGGCCGCTGGCTGATCAGCGCGACGGTGCTGGAGCGGTTCGACACCGGGCTGTGGACCTGCTTCGAGGTGACGTGACGCAGCCCGCTTCTTCCCTCCCCCCTTTGCGGGGCGAGGGAAAAGACCGTCGTCACCCTCCAAGCTCTTCCAGAACCCCCGCCAGCACCGCCGGCATCAACTCCGGAATATCCTCGGCGATCAGCCCCGGGCCGTGGCGCAGGCCGGCATCGCCGTGGAGCCAGGCCGCGGCGCAGGCCGCCTCGAACGGCGGCATGCCCTGGGCCAGGAGCCCCGCAACCAGGCCGGCGAGCACGTCGCCCGAGCCGGCGGTGCCGAGCCACGGCGTGGCGTGGTCGTTGATCGCGGCGCGGCCGTCGGGGGCGGCCACCACCGTGTCGGGGCCCTTGAGCACCACCACGGCGCCGACCCGTGCGGCGGCGCGGCGGGCCTGCTCGAGCTTGCCGACCTCCGCGACGGCGTCGGTGCCCGCGAACAGTTTCGCGAACTCGCCCGCATGCGGGGTCAGCACCGCCTTCGCGTCGCCGTCGGCGAGGTGGGCGGCGAGCAGGGCCGCCTGCTTGGCAAAGCTCGTCAGCGCATCGGCGTCGAGCACGAGGCCGCGCCCGGCGGCGGCCGCCACCGCGACGAGGTCGCGCGT
>NZ_VRVH01000509.1:0-1888 GCF_008040095.1 Methylobacterium sp. WL6
AGGGACAGCAGCGGCCAGCGCCAGGCGCGCCCGCCCGAGGCCGCGCCGAGGCCCGCGACGAGGCCGTCGAACACCGCATCCGGCCCGTCGGCGACGAGGGGGGCCGTCGCGGTGACGAAGGGCGAGAGGAAGGGCCGCGCGACGCGCCCGCCGAGGCCGCTGAGATCGCGCACCATCCGGTAGGGCAGGGCGGCCTCGAGCCGTCCCTCGCGGCGGACGGTGACGAAACGCAGGGCCTCGGCGGCGAGGCCCGCCCGCTGGTGCGCTTCGACGACGTGGCGCGCGTAATGCGGATGCGGCGCCCGGGCTCGGCCGAACAGGTCGTCCCATTCTTCGGGACGCGGCGCGTCGGACGGCCCGGCCTCGATCGCGGGGACGGGCGATGCGACCCGGATCATCGGGCGCCCATCGCGAAAAGGCCGGCCCAGACCGGGGTCGCGAGGCCGTGCACGCGCCGCGCCGCCAGCGCCAGGATGCCGGCCCGCAGGACCGTGGTCAGCGCCATCCCCAGCGCCGCCCCGATCACCCCGAGCGGCGGCACGAGGACGAGGCAGGCGCCGACCGCCACCGCCAGCATCGCCAGCGTGATGCCGGCGCAGAGCCGCTCGCCGCCGAGCATGGTCAACAGGTCCTCGCCCGGGCCGAACAGGCTCGCCGCGACGCTGCCGGCGGCCAGCACCGCGAGGATCGGGATGCTGTCGGAGAATTGCGGCCCGAACATCGCCAGCAGCAGCGGGCTCGCGGCGACGACCCCGAGCGCCACCAGGGCGGTGGCGGCCAACGTGCCGCGGCCCTGCAGGCGCACCAGCCAGGCGAGCGTGTCCCGGTCGCCGACCGCGTGCGCCGCGCTGAAGCGCTGCGCGGTGGCGGCGACGGCGGCGAAATGGACGAACACGACGAACTGCTGGATCCGCGTCGCGGCGAAGTACAGGCCGACGGCGGAGGGCGGCATCAGGAAGCCGAGCACGACGACGTCGACGAAGGTGAAGCCGGCATTGGCCAGGTCGATCAGCGCGATCGGCAGGCTGGCGCCGAGCCAGTGCCGCCAGCGGTAGCGGCGCGGGCCCCGGGGCAGCGTGCGCGCCATCCGCGCCAGCACCAGCCCGGCCTGGATCGCGACGGCGAGGATCGCGGCGGCGAGCATGCAGGCCATCGCCACCCAGGCCTCGGCCGGCGCGCCGAGCAGGATCGCGGCGACCATCGCGACCATCATCACGGTCTGGCGCAGCAGGTAGGGCGGCGCGATCGCCAGCACCGCCCAGTTTTGGCTGCGGGCGAGGCCTTCCAAATAATCCTGGAGCGCGAACAGCGGCAATACGAGCGCCGCGACGAGGAGCGGCGCGCGGTAGGGCCCGGCGACCCAGCCCGGCCACAGCGTCAGCACCGCGGCTCCGAGCAGCGCGACGGCCAGGGCCGCACCGCCGATCGCGACGGCGCCGGCCACGAGGTAGCCGCGGGCGTGGTCGAGGTCGCCGCGGGCCTGGTCCACCGGCAGGAAGCGGCAGGCGCCCTGCGACAGGCCGAGCGTCACCGAATGGCCGATCATCGCGGTCCAGACCCAGACCGTGGCGAAGACGCCGTATTCCTGCCAGCCCATCAGGCGGGCGGTGAGCACCTGCGCGCCGTAGGCGAAACCGGCCGAGGCGATGCGGATCGCGAACACGTCGAGGGCGGTGCGGGCCGGGCCGGTCGCGGCGATGCGCAGGCGGCGGACGGCCGAGCCGAGGGTCGCCGCCGCCATCTCCGCCTCCCTCGACCGCGCGGTTCCGCACCGCGCGGATCGGACCCGAGCCCTAACCCGGGCCCCGTTGCGGCGGGGTTAATGGGCCGGCGCCGTCACGGCCTGGGGGGCGCGACCGCCGCGCCCACGGTGCCGGACGTCTCGCGC
>NZ_VRVH01000050.1:0-23309 GCF_008040095.1 Methylobacterium sp. WL6
GCGGACGCGCGGGCGTCGTGGCGATCGGCGCGCTCGAGCTGCTGGCCGGCGCCTTCGTGCTGGTGCTCGGGCTGGCGATGCTGTCGGGCCTCGCGCTCGACATCGGCGGCTGATCGCCCCTCGCCAACGGCACGCCGCCATGCCACGCTCCGGTCCGGGCAGGGAGCCCGGCACGCGAGGCGCCGCATGGCAGGGTTCGACCACATCCTGAACTGGCGGCTGCTCTCGGGCTCGCACCCGTTTCCGGGACCCGACGGCGGCACCTGCATCAACGAGGCGGCCCTCGTCGCCGCGGGGCTGCCCTACCGCGCGATCCGGTCGAGCGACGAATGCCCGCCCTGCTTCTCGCGCCCGCTCGCGGCCTACGCCCTCGGCCTCAACGACGCGATGCCGGACGGCGAGCGCCACCGCTTGATGGCCTTCGTCCTGCGCCTGTCCGGCTCCGCCGACACGCCGGCGGTCGAGGCGGAGCGGACGGCCTTTCTGGCCCTCGAAAGCATCCGCAGCCTTCTGCCGCCGCTGCTCGAGCGGGCCGGATCCGCCGCCCTCGCCACCCGCTGCGCCGGTGCGGCGGATCTCGACGAGGCGCTGGCGGCCGCGCGTTCGGCCGCCTGGGCGGGTGGAGCGCGAGCGCAGGCCGCATCGGGTCAGCGCGCCTGGGTCTCCGGAGCATTGGCGGCCGCGGTCTCCCGCACCGCAAGCGCGGCGATCCGCGCAGCGGAGGATCCGCGCTGCGCGGCCGAGATCGCCGAGGGGGCGGCGCCGTTCGCCCCGGGCACGTGGGCGCGGGCGGCCGTGATCCTCGACGGCGCGCTGCGGATCGGGCGGAAGGCGCCCGACATCGACCTGTTCGCCGCGCGCGACCGCCTCGACGCCGCCCGATCGGCCGCGCACGCCTGAGCCGCGATCACGCGTTCGCGTCAGGCGGCGGCGGAAGCCGCGTCGAGATCGAGCTCGACGGTCTCGCAGTTGTCGAGCCAGACGCCGGCGAGGTGGAAGAAGAACGTGCCGTGGCCGACCACTGCGATCGTCCGCTCGGGCCGCGCGCGCAGCCATTCGCGAAACCCGGCGACGCGCTGGTCGAACAGGTGTCGCGGCTCGACCGGATGACCGCCGACGTCGGACCCCTCCTCGGCGTGCCACCACACCTCGGGCAGGTGCCCGACGTCGAGATGCGGGAACTCCGCCGCGATCTCGGAGGCGACCCGGCCGACGTCGCAGCTGCTCTCCTGGCACTCCCGATGCAGCACCTCGACGAGGAGCTTCGGCTCGGCCGGATGGTCGGCGAAGACCAGCGCAGTCGTCTCGATCGCGCGGGTCAGCGGCGAGACCACCACGAGGTCGAACGGGATCTCGGAGAGCGCCGCCCGCGCCGCGCGCGCCTGCTCCCGGCCGCGTGGCGTCAGGCGGGCGTCGCGATGGTCGGAATCGCGGCCGGTCGCGCGGTGGGCGGCGTTGAAGGTCGATTCGCCGTGGCGGAGGCAGACGATGCGGGTCGGGCCGTTCATGCGGGTCATGGTCTCGTCGGTTCGTGTCGGGGTCAGGCGAAGCGGCCGCCGCGCTGGATCACCTCGATCTTGTAGCCGTCGGGGTCCGTGGCGAAGAAGAACCGCGCCAGCTCGTTGTCGCCGTGCTTGAGCGTCTTCATGTCCGTCGCCGGAAGCCCCTCGCGGGTGAAGCGGGCGTGCTCGGCGGCGAGATCCGCGACGGTGACGGCGACGTGGCCGTAGCCGTCGCCGAGGTCGTAGGCCTCGGTCCGGTCCTTGTTGACCGTCAGCTCGATCTCGAAGGGCGAATCCGGCGCGCGCATGTACACCAGGGTGAAATCGGGAAAGTCGAAGCGGTCGGAGATGGCGAGCCCGAAGGCCGCCTCGTAATAGGAGACCGAGCGCGCCTCGTCGCGGACGCGGATCATCGCATGGACGGGCTTGGCCATTCTTCGCTCACAGGTCGGATCGAGGGAGTAGCACCGATATCTGGCGCGAAGAACCGATCCGAAAAGGGCGGGAGCCCTGCGCCGAACCGCCGACAGCCCCGCGCCGATGGCCACGGAGGCCCGTTCGAAGCCGATGCCGAAGCTATTCCCAACCCTGTCGACCGATCGAGGCGCCCTCATGCCTGAGCCCATCCTGCTCGCCACCAGCCAATCGCCCGCCGAGGAGGCGATCTGGCGCGATGCGCTCGCCCGTGCGATGCCGGACGAACGCATCGTGACGGCTGCCGACGAGTTCGATCGCTCGACGGTCGCCATCGCGATCGTCGCCAACCCGGTTCCGGGGGCGCTGGCCGGACTGCCGTCGCTCGCCTGGGTGCACAGCCTGTGGGCCGGCGTCGAGCGCCTGCTGCAGGACGCGACGCTGCCGCCGGTCCCCGTCGTCCGTCTCGTCGATCCGACGCTGGCGCGAACGATGGCCGAGACCGTCGGGGCCTGCGTGCTCGCGCTGCACCGCGATCTCCCGCTCTACGCCGCGCAGCAACGCCGCTGCGAATGGCGCCAGCACCCGGCCCGCGCGGCCGCCGCGTGCCCGGTTGCGATCCTCGGGATGGGCGAGATGGGGCGGGCCTCGGCCGAGCTGCTGCTCGGGCTCGGCTTTCCCGTGCGCGGCTGGAGCCGATCGGGCACCGCGATTCCGGGGTTGATTGCGCATTCCGGCCGCGACGGCCTCGGCACGGCGCTGGACGGCGCGGCCTACCTCGTCAACCTGCTGCCGCTCACCGCCGAGACCCGCGGCATCCTCGATCGCGACTGCTTCGCCCGGCTGGCGCCGGGTGCCGGCGTGATCAACTTCGGCCGCGGCGCCCACCTCGTCGAGGCCGACCTGTGGCCGGCGCTCGATGACGGACGTGTCGGGCACGCGGTGCTCGACGTGTTCGCGCAGGAGCCGCTGCCCCGCGACCACCCGGCCTGGGACCACCCGAACGTCACGGTCCTGCCCCACGTCGCGGCGCCGACCGACGAAGCCTCGGCGGCCGCGATCGTCGCCGGGGCCGTGGCGGCCTTCCGCAGCACCGGACGGGTGCCGGCGGGCGTGGACAGAGCCCGCGGGTACTGATCGCCGTCGCCGCAAGCTGTCGCGTGGTTTCGCGGACGCAACGTCTTGCGTCTTCGAGATGCCGCACACCGAAGCGCGCATGGGAAACACGCCGTTACAAATTTGCCGCCGCCCCCCATCTTCGATTGTCGCGCGTCTCGGGCCATAAGGAGCCGCGAAGTCCCGTCGGGACGCGACCGAAGACGACCGCCGATGAACGCGCCCGCCAGTCCGCATATCCTGATCGTCGAGGACGACCGCGAGATCGCGAACCTGGTCGCGCGCTACCTCCGCGGCAACGCCTGCCGCGTCACCCTCGCCGGCGACGGCGCGGAGATGGATCGGGCGCTGGCCGACGGCCGGGTCGACCTCATCGTCCTCGACCTGATGCTGCCGGGCGAGGACGGCCTCAGCCTGTGCCGGCGCCTGCGCGCGAGCTCGGCGATCCCGATCCTGATGCTCACCGCCAAGGCCGAGGAGATCGACCGCATCGTCGGCCTCGAGATCGGCGCCGACGACTATCTCGCCAAGCCGTTCAACCCGCGCGAGCTGCTGGCCCGCATCCGCGCCGTCCTGCGCCGCACCGGCAACGAGGTGGCGGAGGAGGAGGGCGCGCGCCGGATGCACTTCGTCGGCTGGACGCTCGACGTCTCGCTGCGGCAGGTGCTGAGCGCGGAGGGCGCGCGCATCTCGATCACCGGCGCGGAGTTCGACCTGCTCCAAGCCCTGTGCCTGCGCCCGGGCCGCGTGCTCTCGCGCGACCAGCTCCTCGACCTGACCCAGGGGCGCAGCGCCGGCCCGTTCGAGCGCAGCATCGACGTGCTCGTGAGCCGGATCCGCCAGAAGATCGAGCGCGATTCGCGCAACCCCGAGATCATCCGCACGATCCGCTCGGGCGGCTACCTGTTCACGCCGGAGGTGACGCGCTCATGAGGTTCGGCCGGATCCGGACCCGCCTGCGCCCGCGCAGCGTCGCCGGGCAGATCGCTCTGCTGGTGGTGGCTGCGATCGTCGTCGCGCACGCGGTCGCGACCACGGCCTTCGTGCTCCTGCGCGAGCCCTGGAAGCCGGACGACCATCCCGGCGTCGCGGCAGGGCGCCTCGCGATCGTCGCCCGCCTCCTCGACAACGCTCCCGTGCCGGACCGCGACGCCCTGCTGGCGAATGCGGCACGCAGCGTGCCGAACCTTCAGATCGCACCCTGGACCGGGACCGCTGCCGAGGGCGAAGGCCTCAACCGCCCGGTCGTCCGCCGCCTGCGCAACGGCTTCGGCCGGGCGCTGACCGTGGTCGAGATCGGCGGGCCGGAGATGCGCGCCGACGGCTACCTCCGCCTCGGGATCGTGACGCCGAACGGTGCGCGGCTGCAGGCGAGCCTGCCCGACGACCCGCTCAGGCCGCCGCACGAAGGCGCGATCATCTTCACCGTGATCTTCCTCGCCCTGACGCTGGCGCTGCTCTCGGTGTGGGCGACGCGGGCGCTGACGGCGCCTCTGGCGCGGCTCGCGGGCGCCGCCGAGGCGTTCGGCACCGGGGACGACCACGTGGCGCTGCCCGAGGCCGGCCCGCGGGAGGTGATCGCGGTCTCCCGCGCCCTCGACCGGATGCGCAACCGCGTGCGGCGCCTGATCGACGACCGCACGCAGATGCTGGCCGCGATCAGCCACGACCTGCGCACGCCGATCACCCGCCTGCGGCTGCGCGCGGAGTTCATCGACGACGACCACACCCGCATCATGACGCTGCGCGATCTTGACCAGATGAACGCGCTCGTCGAGGCGGCCCTGTCCTTCGTCCGCGACGGCCAGGGCGGCGCGTCGAGCGCGCGGACGCTGATCGACCTCGCCTCGGTGGTGCAGACGGTCTGCGACGGGTTCAGCGACGTTGGCGCCGACGTCTTCGTCACGCAGAGCCGCCACGTGCTCGTCCGCGGAAAGCCCGACGAACTCGAGCGGGCGATCACCAACCTCGTCGACAACGCGGTCAAGTACGGCGGCGGCGCGCGCCTCTCGATGGAGCAGACGCCGCGGGGCGTCCGCATCGTGGTCGGCGACACCGGCCCCGGCATTCCCGAAGCCGAGCGCGACGCGATGCTGCAGCCGTTCGTGCGCGGCGACCGGGCCCGCAATCTCAACGACGCGAGCGGCTTCGGCCTCGGGCTGTCGATCGTGCTCGCCATCGTCGAAGCGCATGACGGCTGGCTCACCCTGACGAATCGCCCGGAAGGCGGCCTCTCCGCCGCGATCGAGCTGCCGCTGGCCGCCGCGATCCCGGCCGAACCCGCCGAGACCCGGATCGCCGCCGCGGCGGAATGAACGGCCGAGCCTTGCATCGGACCGGCGCGATCGGCGTTGAGGCCGAGCGGGCATCGGAAGGCAGGAAGCGCATGGACGTCGGATTCATAGGGCTCGGGCGCATGGGGCGCGCCATGGCGGCCAAGCTGGTCGAGGCCGGGCACACCGTCCGCGTCTGGAACCGGACCCCGGATGCTGCGCACGGGATCTCCGGCGCGACGCCGGTGGCGAGTGCGGCCGAGGCGTTCGCGGGCGACGCGGCGATCACCATGCTGTCGGACGACGCAGCGCTGCGCTCCGTCATCGTCGAGGGCGGGCTGCTCGACAGCGCAGGCCGGCCGGCGATCCACCTGTCGATGAGCACGATCTCCGTCGCCTTGGCGCAGGAACTGGCCGCGATCCATGCGCGCGCCGGCATCGCCTATGTCGGCGCCCCTGTGTTCGGGCGGCCGGACGCGGCCGCGGCGGGCGCCCTCAATATCATCGCCGCGGGCGATGCCGGCGCGATCGACCGCGCAGCCCCGCTCCTCGACGCGATGGGCACGAAGACGTGGCGCTTCGGCACCGAGCCGCATCAGGCCAATGCCGTGAAGCTCGCCGGCAACTTCATGCTGGTCTCGGCGATCGAGGCGATGGGCGAGGCCGCCGCCTTCGCCGAAGGTCACGGGGTGGCCGGCGCCGACCTTCTGGACATGCTCACCGGCACGCTGTTCGCCTCGCCGGTCTACAAGGGCTACGGCGCGTCGATCGCCGCGAACCGCTACGAGCCGCCGGGCTTCGGCCTCCGCCTCGGCGCCAAGGATATCGGCCTCGCCCTCGGTGCCGCGGCGGCGGTGAACGTGCCGATGCCGTTCGCGAGCGTCCTGCGGGACAACCTCATCGACGCGATCGCGCACGGCGACGGCGACAAGGACTTGGCCGCGCTCGCCACCGTGGCGACCCGGCGCAGCGGGCGCTGAGCGCTTGGACGCGGCGACGGCTGGCGTTTGCACCGACGCGTGAAGTCGGTCGTCATGCGTTCCGTGCAACACCGCCGCTGCGCGCGCCTTGCGCCCCGCCCACGATGCCATACCTGAACCTCTCGGCCCGCGACCGGGCTCCCGCATCCTGAGGCCGGCGCGCGCGGCCTTCGAGGCACGCCGATGATCTCGACCGAAGCCGACATCCTGAACACCGCCGCGTCCTGGCGACGCGACGGCCGCGACGTGGCGCTCGCGACCGTGATCGAGACCTGGGGATCGGCGCCGCGTCCGGTCGGCAGCCACCTCGTCGTCGACGGCGAGGGCAACTTTCTCGGCTCGGTCTCCGGCGGTTGCGTCGAGGGCGCCGTGATCACGGAAGCCGCCGACACCATCGCCGACGGCAAGCCACGGGTGATCGAGTTCGGCGTCGCCGACGAGACCGCGTGGCGGGTCGGCCTCTCCTGCGGCGGCCGCATCCGCATCTTCGTCGAGCGGATCGACTGACATGCGCGCCGACATCCTCGAAGGCCTCAACGCCGAGCGTGCCGCCCGCCGCGCCGCGATCCTCGTCACCGACATCGCCGACGGCGGGCAGCGCCTGGTTCGGGAGGCCGATATCGCCGCCGACGACCTCGCCGAACCGCTCGGTCGGCACCTCGCCGCAGGCCGGAGCGGCCTCGTCGAGGCGGACGGCCGGACGCTGTTCCTCACGGTCCAAGTGCCGCCGGTCCGGCTCGTCGTGGTCGGGGCCGTTCACATCACCCAGGCCCTGGTGCCGATGGCCGCCGCGCTCGACCTCGCGCTGACGGTGATCGACCCGCGCACCGCCTTCGCCAGCCCCGAGCGGTTTCCGGGCGTCGCGCTGGTGGCGGATTGGCCGGACGCGGCCTTCGGCGGCGCGGTGCCGCCGCTGGACCGCTACTGCGCGCTCGCCGCGCTGACCCACGATCCCAAGATCGACGATCCGGCGCTGAAGGCCGCGCTCTCGGCGGAGTGCTTCTACATTGGCGCGCTCGGCTCGCGGAAAACCCACGCGGCGCGCGCGGTCCGGCTGATCGAGGCCGGCTATTCCGAGGCCCAGCTGGCGCGCATCCGCGCCCCGATCGGGCTCGCCATCGGCGCGGTCAGCTCGGCCGAGATCGCGCTGTCGGTGATGGCGCAGATCGTCGCCGCCCTGCGTCGGGCGCCGCGCGAGGCAGCTTCGTGAAGTTCGGGCCGGTTCCGGTCGGATCCGCGCTCGGCCTCATCGCCGCCCACACCATCAAGGCGGGCGGCGCGACCCTGCGCAAGGGCCGGGCGATCTCGCCCGAAACGATTGCAGGCCTCGCGGCCGAGGGCGTGCGCGATCTGGTGGCCGTCTCCCTGGAGCCGGGCGACGTCGGCGAGGACGAGGCCGCCGAGACCCTGGCGCGGCACCTCGCCGGGACCGGCCTGCGCTGCGAGCCGCCGTTCACCGGACGCTGCAACCTCTTCGCGGTCGGGCCCGGCGTTCTGGTCGTCGATCGAGCTGGCATCGATGCGGTCAACGGCGTCGACGAGGCGATCACCGCGGCGACGCTGCCGCCGTTCAAGCCCGTGGTGGCCGGCGAGATGGTCGCGACGATCAAGATCATCCCCTACGCGGTGCCGGGTACGGTCCTGGCGCATGCGTGCGCCGCCGCGCCGGCCGGCGCGTTGCGGGTCTCGCCCTATCGCCGCCGGCGGGTCGGCGTGGTCTCGACGCGGCTGCCGAGCCTGAAGGAGACCACCGTCGACCGGACCCTGGCCGCCCTCGCGGATCGGCTCGCGCCGACTGGCGCCGAGATCGTCGCCGACCGTCGCGTACCGCACGCGGCCGGTGCGGTCGCCGAGGCGCTGGTCGCGGCGACCGCGCAGGACGGCGCCGACCTGGCGATCGTGTTCGGCGCCTCGGCCATCGCAGACCGCCGCGACGTGATCCCGGCCGGCATCGCGACTGCGGGCGGCGCGGTGATCCATTTCGGCATGCCGGTCGATCCCGGGAACCTGCTGCTGCTCGGAGCGCTGCGGGACGTTCCGGTGATCGGCGCGCCGGGCTGCGCCCGCTCGCCCAAGGAGAACGGGTTCGACTGGGTGCTGCACCGCCTGCTCGCGGACCTGCCCGTCACCCGCGCGGACATCGTCGCGCTCGGTGTTGGCGGACTGCTGATGGAGATCGTCTCGCGGCCGCAGCCGCGATCGGGCGAACCGAGCGCGGCCGACGATGCCTGACATCGCAATCGGTGCCGTCCTGCTCGCCGCCGGGCGCGGCACCCGCTTCGGTGCCGAACCGAAGCTGCTCGCGCGGCTCGACGGGACGCCGCTGGTGCGCCACGCCGCGGAAGCCGCCCTCGCGTCCAGGGCCCGTCCGGTCGTCGTCGTGCTCGGGGCCCATGCGGTGGCCGTGCGCGCCGTCCTTCACAATCTCGACCTCGTCTTCGTCGAGAACGCCGCGTTCGGTTCCGGCCTCTCGACCTCGCTGCGGGCGGGACTCGCCGCGCTGCCGGCCGAGACCGATGCGGCGGTGATCCTGCTCGGCGACATGCCGCGGGTGACGCCGGAGCAGATCGATCGCCTCGCCGCCGCCTACCGGGCCGCGAAGCCGGCTCCGAGTGCCGTGGTGCCGACGATCGCGGGGCGCCGCGGCAACCCGGTGCTGCTCGATCGGCGCGTGCTCGGCGACGCCATCGCCAGCCTGTCCGGCGATCACGGCGCCGGGCCGCTGCTGAAGGGTCGCGCCGACGTCCTGGAAATTCCGGGAGAGCCCGGGACCGCGCTCGACGTCGACACGCCGGAGATGCTGGCTCGGCTCTGAAGGCTCAGGCCTTCTTCGCCTCGCTTCGGCAGCGATCCGAGCAGAATCGGACCTCGTCCCAGACCCGCTCCCACTTCTTCCGCCAGGCGAACGGCCGCCCGCACTGCGCGCACAGCTTTGTCGGCAGGTCGCCCTTGCGGATCATCTTCCCCGATGTCCGGCCCGAACTCTTGTTTGCGGAATCGCCCCCGCTTCGCCTGGACATCCGGTCAGCGCCCGATCTGTCCGGCTTCGGCCAGCCCCACCGGCGACCACCGTGTGATCTGGATGTAGCCGTCGCGGGCCGCAACCACGACGTGGCGCCTGTGGCGATGGACGACGGTGCCGGGCAGATGCTTGTGCGCCTCGCGCCAGCCGCCGGCCTGCGCGACGTAGACGCGAGCGTCGCCGAGCCGCGCCAGCGTCTCGATCGATCCGAAAGCGCGGATCCGACGCAGGATCGCGGCGACGTCGGCGCGGAAGTCGAGGGTGCGGTCGACGTCGCTCGCGCGCGCCCAGTACGAGCCGTCGCCCTGCGGCTCGGGCCGCCGCCACCGCGCCGGCAGATCGCGGCCGATCGGCCCGGTCGCGAGCCGCCGCGCCGCCATCTGGCACTTGGCCAGCAGCGTCTCGTGGTCTTCCTGGGCGTCGAGCGGGAACAGGTCCTGCGCGAGGATGTCGCCGGTGTCGAAGCCCTCCTCGGCGAGCACGTGTGCGGTGACGCCCCAGGTCTCGTAGGCTTCCTCCACCGCCCGGAACAGCGGGTAGGGGCCGCGCCCGGTCGGCAGCGGCGAGGGGTGGATGTTTAAGCCGAAGGCCGCGCGGGAGCGCCATCCGGTGATCAGCCAAGGATAGCCCGCGACGACGAGCGCCCAGTCGCGGCCGTGGGCGGCGTTCAGCGCGTCGAGATCCTGGGCCTTCAGCCGCGAGAGCTGGATCGGCAGGCGCAGCTGACGGGCGCGCGCCACCACCACGTCGTTGTGATCGTAGAGCCCGTCGCAGGGGCGGGTGAACAGCTTGATCGGGGTCCAGCCGGCCTCGATCAGGCCCTCGAACACGCCGCCGAGGAAATCGATGCCGGCGAAGGCGAACTTCATGAACCTGGATTCTCCGGCGGTCTCGATGAGATGCGACCTTGTGGAACGGCCGCGCCGGCCTCGACCGACTCCCCCGTCCACCACGACGCCTTAGCTTCATCTTGTCGAACCGTCTCCGCCGGCAAGGGGCGTTCGGCGGCGACGGGGGCGAGCATGCAACGGGTTCTGATCTACGGCGGCACGGGCGGCATCGGCCGGGCGACGGCGGAAGCGCTGCGCAACCGCGGCTACGGCCTCCACCTCGCGGCGCGCGACCGCGGCCGGCTCGAAGCCGCGGCGGCCGAACTCGGCGAGACCACCGTGACGGCCGGCGACGTCGCCGACCCCGACTTCTTCGCTCAGGCTACCGCGGAGGCAGGCGATCGCCTCGCCGGCCTCGTCTACGCGGTCGGCACCATCAACCTGCGCCCGCTCGCCCGCCTGACCCGGGCGGACGCCGAGACCGATTTCCGGATCAACGCGCTCGGCGCCTTCTCGGCGATCCAGGCAGCGGCCGGCGCGCTGAAGGCCGGTGCCGGCGAGGCGGGCGCGGGCGTCGTCCTGTTCTCCACCGTCGCGGTGGCACAGGGGTTTCCGGCCCACGCCTCGGTCGCCATGGCGAAGGGGGCGGTCGAAGGCCTCGGCCTCTCGCTGGCGGCCGAGCTCGCGCCGCACGTACGCATCAACGTGGTGGCGCCCTCGCTGACCCGGACGCCGCTCGCCGCCGCGATCACCGGCAACGCCACCCTGGCCCAGGGCATCGCCACGATGCATGCCCTGCAGCGCCTCGGCACGCCGGAGGACATCGCGGGGCTCGCCGCCTTCCTCGTCTCGGCCGAGGCCGGCTGGATCACCGGGCAGATCATCGGCGCCGACGGCGGCCGCTCGATGCTGCGCACCAAGGGCTGAGGCGCTTGGCAACGCGGAACACCGGGGGGCGGAAGACCCTGCGGTTCGTGCTGGGCGACCAGCTCAACCGGCGCGTGTCTAGCCTCGTCGATCTCGATGCGCCCGACGTGGTGCTCATCGTCGAGGTGATGGCGGAGGCGACCTACGTCCGCCATCACAAGCAGAAGATCGCCTTCCTGTTCTCGGCCATGCGCCACTTCGCGGCGGAGCTCGAAGCCGAGGGCGTCACGGTGGATTACGTCCGCCTCGACGATCCCGGCAACAGCGGCAGCTTCACCGGCGAGCTCGCGCGCGCGGTGGCCCGGCACGCGCCGGACCGTGTCGTCGTGACCGAACCCGGCGAATGGCGGGTCTGGTCGATGATGCAGGCGTGGCGCGACGACCTCGCCGTCCCGGTCGAGATCCGCGACGACAACCGTTTCCTGTGCCCGCGCCGCGATTTCGCCGACTGGGCCGGGGACCGCCGGGCGCTGCGCATGGAAACGTTCTACCGCGGCATGCGCCGCCGCACCGGCCTGCTGATGGACGGCAAGGATCCCGTCGGCGGCCAGTGGAACTTCGACGCCGACAACCGCAAGAAGCTGCCGCGGGGCCATGCCGTCCCGAGCCGCCTGCGCTTCGAGCCGGACGCGACGACGCGCGCGGTGCTCGACCTCGTCGCCCGCGCGTTCGCCGGGCATTTCGGCGACCTCGACGGCTTCGGCTGGCCGGTGACCCGCCGCGACGCGCTCGAGGCCCTGAAGCACTTCATCGCCGACGGCCTGCCGACCTTTGGCGACTACCAGGACGCGATGAAGACCGGCGCGCCGTTCCTGTACCACGCGCTGATCTCGCCGCCGCTCAATGCCGGCCTGCTCACCGCGGAGGAAGTCTGCCGCGCCGCCGAGCGCGCCTATCGCGAGGGCGCGGCCCCGCTGCACTGCGTCGAGGGCTTCATCCGCCAGATCCTCGGCTGGCGCGAATACGTGCGCGGCCTCTACTGGGCGCGGATGCCGGCCTATGCCGAGACCAACGCCCTCGACGCGCGGCGCGACCTGCCGTGGTTCTACTGGTCGGGCGAGACGGAGATGAACTGCCTCGCGCAGGTCGTCGCCGAGACGCGGGCCCATGCCTATGCCCACCACATCCAGCGCCTGATGGTCACCGGCAACTTCGCCCTGCTCGCAGGGCTTTCGCCGGCGCAGGTCGAGGAATGGTACCTGATCGTCTTCGCCGACGCCTACGAGTGGGTCGAGCTGCCGAACGTGCACGGCATGGTGCTGTGGGCCGATGGCGGCGTGATGGGATCGAAGCCGTACGCGGCCTCCGGTGCCTACATCAACCGGATGTCCGATTACTGCGCCGCCTGCCGCTACGACGTCGCGAAGAAGGCCGGCCCGGACGCCTGCCCGTTCAACTACCTGTACTGGAACTTCCTCATCGCCAACGCCGACCGCCTCGAAGGCAACCCGCGCCTGTCGATGCCCTATCGCACGCTCGCCGCGATGCCGCCCGCGCGCAAGGCCGAGATCGCGGCGGACGCGGCGTCGTTCCTCGATGGGCTGAGCGCCGATGCGCCGGCGGGCGAGATTAAACGATAACTGGAACGCTGCAGGCGGACGCGGCGCGAAGGAGCTTCGCATCGCGCGAGGCGAGGGGGCGTGAACACCGAATCGCCAATTCGAGATAGCTCGCATCGTACAGCGAGAGCCCGTGCTTGGCGGCGAGCGTCATCGTCGCCGACCAGGCATGTCGCGCGGTCTCGGTATCGATCGAGATCGGTAGGGCTGCGAGAAGCTCGAGAGCCTGAGTCCTCTCTGCCGTTACGATGCGGCGCTTCCGCTCAGCCGTAAGAAGGACGTGCCCGACCTCGAGAGCCCAGAGGCCAGGCACGATCGCACCTTTTGCCGCGACCTGTTCGAGAATATCGCTCGCATCGCTCTCGATCGGCAGGACCCAAGCGAGGGCCATCGACGCATCTAGGATGCAGAGGCTCACCGGCGGTCTTCGCTACGAAAAATCTCTATCTCATCTGGGCTGAACGTTTCACCGCGGGCGGCGATGCGATCGCGCAACGCGCGCAGCCCGCCAACCGTCAGGGCCGTGGTATCCTCACGGGTCGGCGGCACGAGCCGTGCGACGGGTTTGCCATCGCGCAGGACGAGCACGTCCTGGCCAGCCTCGAGCGCATCGAGAAGTGAGCCGAGCGAACTTTCTGCGTCGAAGATGCTGATTGCGTCCATACGATCACCAACCGAACGACGTCGCGTTTCCGCTGCGTCTGCTGCTGGCAATCGTAGCATGGTTCGGCCAGCCGCGGATGGGTCGAGCATCGCTCACCACGGCGTCCAGACCGACAACGCGAGGTACGGGCTCGGCCGCCTTTCGGTACTCTCGACCTGTACGCCGCCCGACACGCGAAAACTGTAGCTGCCGACTGAGAAATCGGTGGCGTGGGCGCCGAAATTCCACTTCGTATAGCCGGTCCGGTCGGCGTAGAGGCTGACTTCGGGGCCGAGGTAGAAGCCCCAGGCGCGATAGCCGAGGGCGATCCGAGACCAAGCCGAATCGCGCGCCGAGCCCAGGACCAGGGTCGCCTGAACCAGGCTCTCGTCGGTCGGGCGCGCCCAGACCTCGCCGTGCAGGCGAAGGCCCCAAGGCATCGGAAGCGTCGCCACGCTGCGCCCGTCAGTCAGGGCTTCGTACGCACCCTCCGGCCCGGCATAGAACGCGACGACGCCCCAATCCGGGAACCACTGATAGCCCGCCAGCGCCGCGCCGAGCACGGTGTAGCGCGACAGGCGAGCGCTGCCCCACGAATCGCAGTAGCACGCCATCTCGTTGCGGCGCCCGCCGCCGAGGCTGGCGAGCGCGACGAAACCCGGCCGGTCGAGCTTGTCCAGCGCGATCTTGGCGCCGATGGACAGGAAATTCGCGGCGCCGGCATCCAGGCTGCCGAACAGCAGGGTGTCGAGATCGCCGGCCCGAGCCGTGGGGGATGCGGTTGGAACGGTGCAGAGCAGGCACGCGACCGCCGCCGCGAGACGGCGCCTTCGGTGCGGGGACGCGAGCCGTGCCAAGCCGATGACTCCTAATACAAGATGAAAATCTTATATCTCGAAGGCTCGCAACATGGGGCGATTCAGGAGAGATGTCGCGACAGTTTCAAAGACGGTCGTCGATTTTTCCACCATTCGGCCGTGAAACAATCAACCGCAACTCTGAGTATGTAACTTCAAGTTACGCATGAATCGCCTAGCCAACCTGAAGGAAATATGTCCTTTCTGAAGCTTCCAGGCTTGTCGGTTTCCCGCGGACGGTGCGCCGCCGGGGAGGGGGCGAGGCTCATGCTTGGCGGCGGTGCCGAACTCGGCTAGAGCCCGCGCCGGGACAGCAACCTGCGGCCACGTTTTGTATTCCGGTGCCCGAACGTCCGACGTCCTCACGGTTCTCGCCAGCCAAGAGGGAGACCGCCTGACCGTCGGCGACATCGTCGCGGTGCTGCGGGACCGTGCCTTCGCGCTGCTCGTGGTGCTGCTCGGCCTGCCGAACTGCCTGCCGATGCCGCCGCCGATCCCCCTGGTCTGCGGCCTGCTGCTGCTGCTCGTCGCCGTGCAGATCGCGATCGGCAAGTCGTCGCCCTGGCTGCCGAAGGCGCTGCTGGGACGGTCGGTCGCCCGGAAGGACGTCGAGCGGGCCGTCAAGCGCGCCGTGCCGGTGCTGCGGCGGCTGGAGCGCTGGTCGCGGCCACGGCTCAGCGTGTTCGAGACGGCGCTCGGCATGCGCGGCATGGGCATCGCCCTGCTGACGCTGTCGCTGGCGCTGATCGTCGCCGCGCCGGTGATCGGCCAGATCCCGCTCGGGCTCGCCGTCTGCCTCGTCGGCCTCGGGCTGGTCGAGCGCGACGGCATCCTGGTGCTGGTCGGTCTCGGGATCGGGAGCCTGGGCGTGCTGCTCAATGCCGGCTTCGCCTACGCGATCGTCGCCGGGATCATGAGCCTGTTCCACCTCTGAACCGCGATCGTGCGGCTCCGGCTCACGCCTCGAGATGCCGCGGCTTCACCAAGCGGTAGAGCAGCCCTCCGCGCGGGCCCGCCAGCATCGACACGAGATAGAGCGCGCCGGCCGCCAGCACGATCGCCGGCCCGGTCGGCAGGTCGAGATGGTAGGACAGGGTCAGGCCCGAGAAGCTCGCCACCACCGCGATCAGCATCGAGGCCGGGATCAGCGTGCCGAGCCCGCGCGCCCAGAACCGGGCGGCGATCGCCGGAAGCAGCATCAGCCCCACCGCGAGCAGGGTGCCGAGCGCCTGGAACCCGCCGACGAGGTTCATCACCACGAGGCCGAGGAAGGCGTAGTGCACCGGGCCGCCGCCGCGGCTCACCGTGCGCAGGAACAGCGGATCGACGCATTCCATCACCAGCGGGCGGTAGATCAGCGCGAGGCCGAACAGGGTCGCCGTCGCGATGCCGCCGAGCAGCAGCAACGCCGGGTCGTCGAGCGCCAGCACCGTGCCGAACAGGATGTGCAGCAGGTCGATCTGCGAGCCGCGCATCGACACCAGCAGCACGCCGGCGGCGAGCGAGATCAGGTAGAATGCGGCCAGGCTCGCATCCTCGCGGATCACGGTCGAGCGGGTGACGAGGCCGGCGAGCAGGGCGACCGCGAGCCCCGCGACGAGCCCGCCCAGCGTCATCGCCGGCAGCGACAGGCCCGCCACCAGGAAGCCGACGGCGGCGCCGGGCAGGATGGCATGGCTCATCGCCTCGCTCATCAGGCTCATGCGTCGGAGCATCAGGAACACGCCGACCGGCGGCGCCGAGATCGACAGCGCGAGGCAGCCGACCAACGCCCGGCGCATGAAGCCGAACTCGACGAACGGCGCGAAGGGATCGATCACGCCGCGGTCTCGTGCTGCTCGGGTGGGGCCGGGCGATGGTGATGCCCGTGCGTGTGATCGTGCCCATCGTCGTGCCCGGACCCGTCGGGTGCCGGGGCGACTTGGGCATGGTCGTGGGCGCAGATGGCGGCGTCCTCGTCCCAGGCCTCGGACAGGCGGGTGGCGCGGGCGAGGTTCTGCGGCGACAGCACCGAGGCCGTCGCGCCCCAGGCGACCGGCTCCCGCGCGAGCAGGAGCGTCTTCGGGAAGTACGCACGGACCTGCGCCAGGTCGTGCAGCGCCGCGACGATGGTCCGGCCCTCGCCGTGCCACGTGCGGATCAGCGCGATCAGGTCGGCGGTGGTGCGCGCGTCGACTCCGGTGAACGGCTCGTCGAGCAGGAGCACCTGCGCGTCCTGGAGGATCAGGCGTGCGAACAGCGCGCGCTGGAACTGGCCGCCCGATAGGGTGCCGATCGGTCGCGCCTCGAAGCCGGACAGCCCGACGGCGTCGAGCGCCTTCAGCACGGCGCCTCGATGCCCGAGCAGGCTCCGCCAGGCGCCGGACCGGCGCCACAGGCCCATGCTGGCGAGATCGAGGACGCTCAGGGGGAAGCTGCGGTCGATCTCGTCCGCCTGCGGCAGGTAGGCCAGCGTGCGGGCCGGCATGCCGCGGTGGATCTGCCCGTCGAGGCTGGGGATCTCGCCGATCAGCCCTTTCAGCAGGGTCGACTTGCCGGCGCCGTTCGGGCCGACCAGCGCCAGCAGGTCGCCGCGGCGGATGGTGCCGTCGAGGTGGTGCACCGCCGGATGCCGGTCGTAGCCGAGCGTCAGTCCGTCGAGGCGGATGTCGCCGGCGGCCACGGGCGTGCGCGCGGTCACGCGCCCAGCGTCCAGGCGATCGCCAGCCAGAGCGGCGCGGCGAGCGCGGCGGCGAGGCCGAAGCGGAACGCCAAGCCGCTATGGAACAACGATGCGGCCGAGGAAGCCGGCGGGCGGGATCTGGGTCTCAAGGGGACGATCTTCGTCGAGGGTGCGCGAGCGCCGAAGGTCGATCCGTTGCCCGGACCGGTGGCGCGGCCTATAATCCGTGGTGATACACTGTAACACCGGCGGCGTTCAATCGGGGCGCCCCGGCCGCAAGGATCGGGATGCACGATCACGTCGGGCACGAAGGGGAGGCGTGCGGCGCGGAGCACGCCGCCGCGACGATGGCGCGTGCCGCGAAGCTCTGCCGCGACAGGAGCCTGCACTTCACCAAGCTGCGGCACGACGTGCTGCAGGCCGTCGCGGAGACGGGCAAGCCGATGGGTGCCTACGACATCGCCGAGCGCCTGAGCGGGCCGGATCGCCGGGTGGCCGCCGTCTCGGTCTACCGCGCGCTCGACTTCCTGACCGAGAACGGCCTCGTCCACCGCATCGCCAGCCGCAACGCGTTCGTGTCCTGCGCGCACGAGCACGGCGCGGGGGAGGGGCTGGTGTTCCTGATCTGCCGGAGCTGCGGCGGCATCGACGAGACCACCTCGCCCGAGATCGAGGCCGGGCTCGGGCGCACCCTGGAGCGGGCGGGGTTCCGCCCGGCGAGCCGGATCCTCGAGGTCGAGGGCGAGTGCGGCGCCTGCCACGGGCGGCAGTCCGACGGCGCCCACTGATCCCGGGACGCCGCTCGCGGAACTCCGGCTCAGAACGCGTTTCGGTAGGCGCGGCGCGAGAACACCGTCTGGAACATGATCTGGATGTCGAACCAGATCGACCAGTTGTCGATGTAGTGCAGGTCGTGGTTGACCCGGCGCTCCATGTCGAGGTCGGTCAGGGTCTCGCCGCGCAGGCCGTTGACCTGCGCCCAGCCGGTGATGCCGGGGCGGACGTTGTGTCGGCGCGCGTAGAGGGCGATGCGCCGCTCGAAGCTGCGGTCGTGCGCGAGCGCGTGCGGGCGCGGCCCGACGAGCGACATCTCGCCCTTCAGCACGTTCAGGATCTGCGGCAGCTCGTCGAGGTTGGACCGGCGCAGGAAGGCACCGATGCGGGTGATGCGCGAATCGTTGCGCGAGGCCTGCTTGAACACCGCCTCCGCCTCGGCCTTCATGCTGCGGAACTTGAACACGCCGAAGGGTTGCTGATTGAAGCCGTAGCGCTTCTGCCGGAAGAACACCGGGCCGGGGCTGTCGAGCTTGATCGCCACGGCGATGGCCGCGAGCAGCGGGCTCAGCGCGACGAGGGCGATCGTGGCGAGCGTCACGTCGAGGAGGCGCTTCAGCAGCACCTCGGCCATGCTCAGCGGACGGCGGCCGATGTTGATACCGGAGAGGCGGCCGACCCGGGACACCTGCATGTCGGGAAAGCGGTCGAGCACGGAACCGGGGCGCAGGTGCAGCGCCGCCGGCACCCGCAGGAAGGCGTCGATGCAGCGCTCCACCTCGGCGGTGTCGGCCCAGGGCACGAGGATGAAGACGTCGTCGGGGCGCAGGAACCGCACCACGGAGACCGCGAGGTCGAGATCCTCCGACATCTGCGCATGGCGGGTGGCCTCGTCCGCGCGGGCGTCGACCCGGCGGAGATAGCTGGTGCCGACGACGCGCAGGCCGAGCGAATCGGCCTCGTTGCTGGCGTAGAAGCGGGCGATGTCGTCCTCGAAGCCGACGAGGTGGACGCGGCTCACCGAGGCGGACGCCGGCGTTACGCTGCGGCGCACGAGCCCGATCATCGCCGCATGCGCCAGCATCAAGACCGGCAGGCCCGAGACGAACACGGTAAGGGCGACGACGCGCGAGACCTCGTTCGTCGTCTTGGTGATGAAGCCGACCACGAGCGCCGCAGCCCAGGCGACGACCCACCGGGCCGCGCTCTTCTGCAGCGACGCCTTCTGCGCCAGCATCGCCTCGATCGCGTATTCCTCGCGCAGGGCGGACGTCGCGACGATGACGATCGCCAGCAGACCGGAGAGCTGCAGGCCCCAGCTCGCCGAGAACGGCATCATCTCGCCGTTCAGAAGGAAGAAATAGCCGTATTCGACCACCATCGTCGTGATGACGATCGACAGGATGTCGGTCATCGCCACCGAGGCCGAGATGCCGATGCGGAACGCGCCGCGGCTCCGACGCGGGAGCAGCGCCGTCCATACATTGCGCCGCCGCTCCGCCGAAGTCGGCAGCGGCTGGAAAGTCTCAGGCAGGCGATCTTGAAACATCTGGCGCGCCATGTTCCGAACTGAACCGGACGGTGTCCCGAAACGACACGGATCACGCGTCGAGAAGAGCACTCTTGGACTATGGAGCAAGCGTAGGGCCGCGATCACGACACCCGTCACCTTGCGCGAGATGACTTGGCCTTAAGGGTCCGACCAGCGCGTCGCAACGCGAGCAAACTACTGAGGGACGGTTTCGTCAGGATCGCGTCGATCACGAGCAATCGAATCGCAGCGGCCGTCCTACGCCGTCGGGGGCCCGACGGCTTCACGGTCAAGCTTCACGTTCGAGTGATGGCGGTTCCGTTGCGGGTCGGAGGCACGCCCCTCGTGCCGACGCGGCCGGACGTAGCGATGCGTGCCGAAGACGCGCTTTGGCGTCCATGCGTCGGCGGCCCGCCGCGCTTCGGCTTCGAGCGTGCCGGAACCGTTTTCGACGCGGGGGCGCCGATCGCGCCCCGCTCGCATCACGCCGGAGGAGACGAGCCGGCGGCCGGGATGGAGGAACCTCGGCCGTCCCGCCTTCGGGACGCCGAGGCCGTGTGATCAGGCCGCTGCGACGTCGCCGCTCGCTCCGCCGACGGTCTGGATCGTCTCGAAGCCCTCGAATTGCGGGTGGCCGAGATAGAGCGGCTTCGTCGTCGGCACGCGGCCGTGCGCCTTGCGGAACTGCTCGGAGCGGGTCCAGGCCTCGAAATCGGCCTTCGAGCGCCAGATCGTGTGCGAGGCGTAGAGCACGTGATCTTCCGCCTCGGGTCCGCGCAGAAGATGAAACTCGACGAAGCCCGGCATCTCGCCGAGATGACTGTCGCGGCCGAGCCAGACCTGCTCGAAATCCGTTGTCGATTCCTTAACCACTTTGAAACGATTCATCGCAATGAACATCGATGTCTCCATGATGTGGTGGCATCTCGCCACCACCCTGATTCCAACGCCCGAATCTGCGTAATTCGTACTGAGGACCGCTTCGGTAGGCCGACGCCACCTGTCGAACCAACATACTATAGTTTTAGCGCAGGCTCGTAGCGTCGCAGCGCAAACGTCGTGACAAGGCCTCGATCTGATCGATCTAAGCTTGCATTCAGATTTATTTCGTGTCCTAGTTGTCTTCAGTTGAGGCGCTCAGGTGGCTATCCCTTCGCTCTGACAAGACGTTGGCACGGCACCGTGACGGGCGCGAGGTAGGTGGCGGCCTCCGCAACCGGCTGTCAATCTCCCGGTCGGCGTGTCGACCGTCCGAGGATGACGGTCACCCACCCGGTCGCGACCGCGAAATGGGATTGTGTCTGACGATGATGCCCAAACAGACCACCGACGTCGACCGCCTCGTCGGTCTCCGCATCACCGCGCTCCGCAAGGCGCGAGGGCTGAGCCAGACGGCCCTCGGGACGGCGGTGGGCGTCACCTTCCAGCAGGTCCAGAAGTACGAGAAGGGGCAGAACCGCGTCGGCGCGGGGCGCCTGCGCGAGATCGCGCGCCTGCTCGAGGTTCCGGTCTCAGCCTTCTTCGAGGAGAAGGAGGAGGGCGCGGCGCCGAAGGAGGACGTGTTCGGCTTCCTCAGCGCCCACGGCGCGATCGAGCTGCTGCGGGCCTACGCGCTAATCGAGAACGACCAGATGCGCCGCGACGTGCTCGCGATCGTGCGGACGGTGGCCAAGCTCGGCCATGCCCAGGCGGACACGGCCGAGGCCGAAGCCGCCGAGTGAGCCGGGACGGTCCGCCCCCGATCGGGGCGGCGCTCGCCTCCGATCGCTGAGCGCTGCCGGCCCGCCGTCGTCGTCCGTCAGTCGTCGAGCGCGATCAGGTGGAAGAACGTGCCGGTGACGCGACCGCGCCGATGCCCGGCAAACCCGAGATCCGTCCCTTCCGCGTCGGCGACCCGACAGAATGCTTCGTCCTCGGAGGGCGGCGGGGTCGACTCGCTCGCGTAGTGGAACTCGTGGCCGACGAGGCGCAGCCCCGCCCGCCCCAGAATCCCATCGGCGATGGGATGTGCGACGCGATACCCGAGATGCAACTTGCGCGACTTGTACGAGGTCGCGACCGGCAAAAGCCCGGCCATCGGATGCTGCATGCCGGCCGCATCCTCGAGGCTCTCGCCCAGAACCATGTAGCCGCCGCACTCGCCGTGCACCGGCCGTGTCTCGGCAAAGCTGCGCAGGCCGCCGAGGAAGGTCGTCGCCGCGGCGATCCGGCCGGCATGGAGCTCGGGATAGCCGCCGGGCAGCCAGCATACGTCGCACCCCTGGCTCGGTGCCTCGTCGGCGAGCGGCGAGAACGATACGATCTCCGCGCCCGCCGCCCGCCAGCCTGCCGCCTGGTGCGGATAGAGGAAGCTGAACGCGGCATCGGCCGCCACCGCGATGCGCTGCCCCGGCGGGCGGGGGAGGGCGCCCGCGCCGGCGGGAACCGCGCCGCCGGCCGCAGCCAGGATCGCATCGCAATCGAGACCTTCGACGGCGAGGTCGCCGAGGCGGTCGAGACGGGCGTCGAGGTCGGAGGTCTCCCGCGCCTGCACGAGGCCGAGATGGCGCTCCGGCAGGACCAGCGACGCATCCCGCATCAGCGCGCCGAGGACCGGGATCCCGACGCGGGCGAGCCCGGCTTCGACGAGGCGGCGATGGCGGGCGCTGGCCACCTTGTTCAGCACCACGCCCGCGATTCTGACGCGCGCATCGTAGAGCGAGCAGCCGAGCGCGATCGCCGCCGCCGACTGCGCCGCCCCCGACACGTCGAGCACCAACAGCACGGGCCAGCCGTAGCGGGCGGCGATGTCGGCATTCGCGCCGGTGCGGCCCTCGCCGGCTCGGACGCCGTCGAACAGCCCCATCGATCCTTCCGCCACGACGATGTCGGCGTCCCGCACGGCGAACCCGGCGACCGCGTCGAGGAGGGCAGGGCCCATCGCGAAGCTGTCGAGGTTGACGCTCGGAAAGCCGGTCGCCGCCTCGTGGAAGGCCGGGTCGATGTAATCCGGCCCGCACTTGACCCCGCGGACGCGCAAGCCGCGACGGGCGAGCGCGCGCATGAGCGCGAGCGTCACCGTGGTCTTGCCCGAACTCGACCGCGGCGCGGCGACGAGGATGCCGGGAACGCTCATGCGTTCGCGTCCTCGTTGTCGATGCCCGTGCTGCCGACCGCCCCGCCGGGCCGGAACCGGCGGTCGTAGTCGGCCGCGTAGAGCGCGCTCTCGCGAAAATCCTCGGCGCCGAGCGCCGGCCCGACCAGGATCAGCGCCGTGCGCTCGATCCCGGATCCGGCGACCTGCCCCGCGATCGTCGCCAGCGTTCCGGTGATCACCCGCTCGTCCGGCCAGGAGGCGCGGAACACCACGGCGGCCGGGCAGGGCGCGCCGTAGAACGGCACGAGCTCGGCGACGACCTTGTCCAGGATGTGGATCGAGAGGTGCAGCGCCAGCGTCGCGCCGGTGGCGGCGAAGCCGGCCAGCGTCTCGCGCTCCGGCATCGCGCTCGCCCGCCCGGAGGTGCGGGTGAGGACGACCGACTGCGCCACGCCCGGCACGGTCAGCTCGCGCTTCAGCAGGGCCGCCGCCGCGGAGAAGGCCGGGACGCCCGGCGTGACGGTGTAGGCGATCCCGATCCGGTCGAGCCGCCGCATCTGCTCGGCGAGCGCGCTCCAGATCGACAGGTCGCCGGAATGCAGCCGGGCCACGTCCTCGCCGCGCGCATGCGCCGCCTCGATCTCCGCGACGATCGCGTCGAGGTCGAGCGGCGCGGTGTCGACGATCCGCGCGCCCGGGGGGCACCAGCCGAGGATCTCCGGCGCGACCAGGGAGCCGGCATAGAGGCAGACCGGACAGGCGGCGATCCGGTCGCGCCCGCGCACGGTGATGAGGTCGGGAGCGCCCGGCCCGGCGCCGATGAAATGGACGGTCATGCGGTCACGATCTGCGCCGCTCGGGGGCGCTGGGATATGGGAGTCTTCGATCGGCTAACGGCGCCCGCTTCCTTCCCTACCCCCGCAGAGGGGGGACGGTAGAGGGCGCGGGCCTCATCGGCCTCGCGCATCGCCTCGTCGCTCGCTAGGCCCAGCGCCGCGAGCGCGCAGGTGGCGCGTCCGTCGTCGATGCGGGCGAGGATCAGGCGTCCGGTTTCGCCGGCGACGGCGAGCGCCGCCGCCTCGGCGAGCGAGCCGACGCCGCGCGATCGCTCGATCCGGGCCGAGCGCGTCGGCACGCGCGGGT
>NZ_VRVH01000510.1:0-1882 GCF_008040095.1 Methylobacterium sp. WL6
GGGCGCGGGCCGGCGCCCGGCCCGGCCTGCCGCATGCCGGCCTTCCGCGCCGTCCCGCGCACGCCGGGCCGCGTGATGCCGATGCCCCATCGAGATCGACGCATGACAGAACTCCTGCCGTCGGAGCGCACCGCTCAGACGCTGAAGCGCATCGCCACGGCCCTGGGCTGCACCGTCGAGGAGCTGGTGAGCACCCGGGAGGGCGGCTGCCCGGCCCAGGAAACCCGGGAGCTGCTGACGCTATGGGACGCGATCCGCAGCGACGCGGACCGCCGGATCGTGCTCGACACCGCCCGCGAGGTCGTGCGGGCGCAGGAGGCCTCCGCCGCGCCCTGAGGCCGGCGGCGGCTCCCGCGGCCAAGCCGCCACCTTATGATCGAGCGGCCGACTCGGGGCCAAGCGGCCAGGTTACGGCCAAGCTGCCATCTTGCGGCCCAGCCCGCCCCGGATGCTGTCGCCGACGGTCGCCGTCCGGACGAGGGCGGGACCACGAGGGGGCATCCCGATGACCGAATCCGTGCCGGCCCGCGCCGTGAAGGCCCACGACGAGCAGCGCCTGGAGCGCTCCGTCGCCGCGACGCTGCGGGTGATCGCCGCCGCCCATGCCGAGCGCGAGGCGCCCCCCGTCCACGCCGCCCGCCGGCGCCTCGGCGAGGTCTACGGCGCGACCCGCCTCGCCCGCCGGCTGGAGCGGGCGCAGCGCGCCTGACGGGAGGTTGCCGGGTCGGCGCCGCGGCGCTAACCCGATCCGCGATGCGGTATTATCTCGGCCTCGCCACCACCTTCCACGACCCGGCGCTCGCGCTGATCGGGCCCGACGGCACGGTCCTGTTCGCCGAGGGCGCCGAGCGCTTCCTGCAATACAAGCGCGCCCCGAACTGCGAGCCGGACCCGGCCACCCGCATGGTCGGGCTGCTCGCCGAGCTCGTGCCGGAAGGCTCCGAGCTCGTCGTCGCCTCGACCTGGGGCCAGCAATTCACCGAGTTCCTCGAGGGGCAGGGGCGCACCGGCGCCTTCACCCTCGAGGCCCTGGGCCGGCACGCGCCGGTGCTCAACCGCTCGTTCGTGCCCGAGCGCGCCGAGCGCATCTTCGTGGCCGAGATGGCGATCGCCCAGGCGCGCGCCGGCTACGGCACGCTGCTGGCCCTCGACCAGGAGACGCGGGGCCGGGGCGGCGCGGCGCGCGCGCGGATCGTGCGGCAGGACCGCTTCCCCCACCACCTCACCCACGCCGCCTACGCCCTGTGGGGCAGCCCGTTCTCGGACGCGACCGCGGTGATCGTCGACGGCATGGGCGAGACCGGCGCGGCCGCGCTCTACCGGATGGAGGCGGGCCGCATCGCCGAGGTGCGGCGCCACCGCGGCCGCGGCTCGGTCGGCTTCCTCTACGGGCTCGTCACGGACCTCGCCGGCTTCGACCAACTCAAGGGCGAGGAATGGAAGATCATGGGGCTCGCGCCCTACGGCCGCTCCGATCCCGCGCTCGTCGCGCAGCTGCGCCGCCTGTACACGGCGGAGGGCGGCCGCCTGAAGTTCACCGACGACGCCACCGTGCGCGACGTGGTCGCGACGATCCTGAGCCGCCGCCCGGCCGATCTCGGCGAGGCCGGCTGGGCCGATCTCGCCAGGAGCGGCCAAGAGGTGTTTTCGGAGTTGATGGACATCCTCGTCGCCGAGGCCTGGGCGCTCAGCCCGCACGAGAACCTGGTGATCGCCGGCGGCTGCGGCCTCAACTCCTCCTACAACGGGCGGGTGCTCGAGCGCTCGAGCTTTTCCCGCCTGCACGTGCCGTCCGCGCCGGGCGACGACGGCAACGCCGTCGGCGCGGCCTGGCTCGCCTACGCCGCCGACAACCCAGGCTGGACCGGGCCGGCGCCGGAGG
>NZ_VRVH01000511.1:0-1869 GCF_008040095.1 Methylobacterium sp. WL6
CCGGCACGATCCGCGTCGTCGGCGACGTCGGCCAGCGGCTCGGCGAGGGCATGGCCGGCGGCACGCTGACCGTCACCGGCACGGCCGGCCCGTTCGCCGGCACCGGCGCCACCGGCGGCACCATTACCATCGCGGGCGATGCCGGCGATTACGCCGGCGGCGCGGTCTACGCGGCCAAGGCCGGGCTCGACGGCGCGACGCTGGTCATCAAGGGCACCGCCGGCCGCCATCTCGGCGACCGCATGCGGCGCGGGCTGATCCTGGTCGAGCGCGCGGGCGATTACGCCGGCTCGCGGATGATCGCCGGCACGATCGCCGCCGGGTCCGTCGGCGACGACGCCGGCTACGGCATGCGCCGCGGCACGCTCCTCCTCGGCAGCCACGGGCGCCTGACGCCGACCTTCGTCGAGACCGGCGAGCACGACCTCGTCTTCCTGCGGCTGCTGGCGCGCTCGCTCAAGACCCTGAGCCCGCGCCACGCCGAGATCGCCGCCGGCCCGCTGCGGCGCTATTCCGGCGACCTCGCGACGATCGCCAAGGGCGAGATCTGGGCGGCGGCCTGAGAGCCGCTCCTGCCTCCCCCCGCAGTGGGGGGGAGGCAGGCTCACGTGCCGTCCTCGCCGCATCACTTCCCACGGACCTCGGCGTCGTCTTAAGATCCTCTCAACCCGGCCGCGGAGCCGGGACCCTGCGAGGACGTCCTGCCGATGCTGATCCTGCTGTCCGCCTGCCTGCTGTCGCAACCGACGCAGTGCCACGACGACCAGATCCCGATGTCCTACGAGGGCAGCAACCCGTTCATCTGCCTGCGCCACGCCCAGAGCGTCCTCGCCGAATGGCAGGCGGCGCACCCCGATCTCCACGTCGCGAAGTGGCGCTGTGCCGTGCGCGGCACGGTGCCGAAGGACCTGTGACCGCCGCGGACCGAAGCTGAACGGATCCCGACGCGTCCGCTCGCGAACGGTTCAGCCTCCCTCGATCATCCTCCGGGCTTCGATGGCCGCCGGCCACGCATTGCGCGAGGACATGTCGTGTCGCTCCACCGTTTCCGTCTTGCCGGGTTCTGCGCGCTCGTCCTCGCGGGCCAAGCCTCCGTCGGCGCCGCACGGGCCGCGGATTTCGACGGGCCCTATCCGCCGCCGCCCCCGGAATACGGCGGCTACGCCCACCGGGAGCCGCCCCCTCCCGAGCCGGCCTTCCGCCGCCCGCGCTTCACCGCCGGCCCGGATTTCGAGCCGCCCGAGCGCTGCCGCAGCTTCGTGAAGCGCCGCATCGACGCCTATGGCGAGGAGGTGGTGCGCCGTGTCCGGGTCTGCGACGAGCCGGGCGGATACGACGACGGCCCCCGTCGCCCGGTCGTCTTCGATCACCCGCCGCGGCCGCCGGTCGACATCCCGGATCGCGATTGGGGCGGCCCGCGCTGGTAGCCCGGGGGCGAGGACGCCCCCGCCTGAGATGAATAAGATCTCCGTGGCGGAAAACGCGACGTCCCGCCGTGTCGACGGTCACCCTGTGATCCAGGGATCACGGGATCGACGTCACGCCCGGACCGGCGCCTTCTTGAGGGCGGCGGCGAAGGCCTTCAGCTGGCGGTTCAGGTCCGCCAGCTCGTTCAGCGCGATCGTCTTGTGCCCGTCCTTGACGGCACGCTCGATGTCCTCGACCTGCGAGGCGGCGAGGCGCCGGATTGCGGTGGCGACTTGGTCACGGGTCAACGGCGCCTCTCCCGGCACGACGCATGAGGGATGCTCGGTGATAGGTCGACAGGCTTAACCGTTGGTGTGCGGGCCTCCTCGCGCGCGGGCCCGCATCAGTCGTCCGGCGCGGTCGGCGGGGGCGGCGCCAGCGCGGCCTCGGCCGCCTGCAGGC
>NZ_VRVH01000512.1:0-1868 GCF_008040095.1 Methylobacterium sp. WL6
CTGGGCGAGGTCCAGCTCGTGCCCGGCATGCCGGTCGAAGCCTTCCTCCAGATCGGCGAGCGCTCCGTGATGAGCTACCTAATGAAGCCGCTCGCCGACCAGGTCGCCAAAGCCTGGCGCGAGAAGTGAAAAAATTTGACTGCTACGGATGAATTCGTGCCAGCTGCAAGCAAATCTAAAAGCTAATATTGTTCCAGAACTTTCCATCAGGAAAATGGTCATTTGCCCGGCATGTGCACCGCATTCATCAGGTGCAAGTCAGGTGCATCAAAGTAGCGAAAGCAGCCAAATTGATCCACCTGAGGGCACTTCAAACATGACGCTTCACTTTAAATAGTGAAGATTGGCGGGTCTTAGCCGCCGACCATCGGCTTAAGGTAAGCGCGCCGACGAAATTGTTACGGAATTGATCTAACTTAGGGAACTTTCGTGACGTTTAATTACTCTGTGTCGCTAGAGCGTTTTCGGTTTGCGCTGATTCAATGGGGTGGAGTTCACGGAGCGGCGACGGGCTGATTCACTGATCGCTCCGGAGGAGGAGCGACAGATGGGACGACCCTACAGCCAGGATCTGCGCGAGCGGGTGCTGGAAGCCGCCGCAACAACCTCGCGCCGGCAGGCGGCGGCGCGGTTTGGTGTCGGCATCGCCACCTCGATCCGCTGGATGGCCGCGCTCACGACGACCGGGACGGTGGCCGCTCGTCCGCAAGGGCGGGCGCGCCGCTCGAAACTCGATCCGCACGAGGCATTCCTACGCGCGCTGATCGACGAGAAGGACGACATCACCCTGGAGGAGATGCGCGTCCGGCTCCGGGACGAGCACGACCTCACGGTCGGGCTCGGCACCCTGTGGAGCTCCCTCGACGCACGCGACCTGACCTACACAAAAAGACAGCGCACGCCGCCGAGCAAAGTCGTCCGGATGTGAAGGCTGCGCGCGAGGCTTGGTTCGAGGGCCAACTCGATCTCGATCCGGCCCGCCTGGTATTCCTCGACGAGACTTGGACCTCGACCAACATGACCCGCCTGCGCGGGCGTTCTCCCCGCGGCGAGCGACTGCGCTCGCCCGTGCCGCATGGCCATTGGAAGACGACGACCCTGGTGGCGGCCCTGCGCCTGTCCGGGATCGCCGCGCCGTTCGTGCTCGATGGCCCGATCAACCGCGACGCCTTCCAGGCCTACGTCGATCAGGTCCTGGTGCCCGAACTCACCCCCGGGGACATCGTGGTCATGGACAACCTCGGTAGCCACAAGGGGCCGGCCGTGCGGGCGGCGATCGAAGCAGCAGGCGCGCGACTACTGTTCCTCCCGCCCTACAGCCCGGACTTCAACCCCATCAGGGGATACCCCACTCGACCTGTCGATTGGGGCCCCCTCAGATGGCCTTCTCGAAGCTGAAAGCGCTGCTGCGCAAAGCTGCCGAGCGGACCGTCGAGGGCTTGTGGTCGGCCATCGGGCGCCTCGTCGACACCGTCACACCCGACGAGTGCGCCAACTTCTTCGCCGCCGCAGGATTTGAGCCAGATTAAACCGAAAACGCTCTAGCGCGTTCCGCGACATGTCGAAATGGCCAAAGTCGAGCTTTAAAAATTCGGACTGATCACGAACCTAAGACAATCGTCCTTCACGGGTCACAAAATATGCCCTCGATCTTGCCACCTTTCTTGTCGAGCCGTTCCTTGGTTCTGTCATAGACACCGCTAAGCTTATAGAGCGAGCCGAGGTCGACCTTGAGAGACCTCACTACGAGGCCAACCTGATCGTGCAGGCTGTCGCCTGGTACCTGCGCTACTCGCTGAGCTACCGCGACACCGCGACATGGGGCAGCTATTCCCGGAACGCACTCTGGAGGTGGACGATAGCACCCT
>NZ_VRVH01000513.1:0-1857 GCF_008040095.1 Methylobacterium sp. WL6
GCGGTCCACGCCTGCGACGCGAGCCGGCCGGACGACGTCGAGGCGCTGTTTGCCGCGATCGAGCCGGCGCTCGGCGGCCCGCCGGACGTGGTGGTCTACAACGCCAGCGGGCGCGTGCGCGGCGCGATCGCGGAGCTCGACCCGGCGGCCGTCGCCCAGGCGCTCGCCGTCTCGGCCTTCGGCGGGTTCCTGGTGGCGCAGGCGGCCGCCCGGCGCATGCTGCCGGCCCGGCACGGCGCGATCCTGCTCACCGGGGCCTCGGCGAGCGTGAAGGGGTTCGCCGGCTCGTCGGCCTTCGCCATGGGCAAGTTCGCCCTGCGCGGCCTGGCCCAGAGCCTGTCGCGCGAGCTGCAGCCCCAGGGCATCCACGTGGCCCACTTCGTCATCGACGGCGCGATCCGGAACCCGGCCCGCGCGCCCGAGGCGCCGGATGCCCCCGACAGCCACCTCGACCCGGAGGCCATCGCCCGCAGCTACCGCGACGTGCTGCGCCAGGATCGCAGCGCCTGGACCCAGGAGCTGGAGCTGCGCCCCTGGGTCGAGCGGTTCTGAGAGACCTGCGGCCTCACCCGTGCCGCAGGTCGCCCACCGGCGCCGGCGGGGGCTGGAAAGGTTGCGCGGTCGCGGGGATCTTGAACGGCAGGACGTTCGAGGGACGCCCGTCCGCGACCGGGGGCGACGGCCGCCGGCGGCCCGACCGGAGGATCAGGCCGACCACGAGCCGGCTGCAGCCGCGCGCGGCGTGACGCTGCGCCCGGTTTCGCGTCCAGATCGGAAAATCCTGGCGGTTTCGCATGTCGGGCTCCCTCGTCAGGCTCGGACACGAGAGAACACCGCGATTCCGACGACCCGCACATCACCCGTTTGGGGGATGCCCCCGGCGATCGGTAAACAGCTGCGATGGGTCGGCTCAGGCCGGGTCTGGGCGCGCGGCGACGGCCTCGATCTCGACGAGGTAGCCGTGGTGCAGGCCCGGCACCGGCACCACGGCGCGGGCGGGGCGGGCCGCGCCGAACATCTCCGCGTAGATCCGATCGAAGGCCGGCCAGTTCTCGACGCCGACCAGGTAGGCGGTGACCTTGAGCACGCGCTCCGGGCCGCATCCGGCCGCGCCGAGGATGGCGAGCACGTTGGCCAGCGCCTGCCGGGCCTGCTCCTCGAACGGGCGGTCGAAGGTATGGCTGCCGTCGGGGCGGGGCCCGAGCTGGCCCGAGACGAAGACGAGGTCGCGCCATGCCGTCGCCTGGGCATAGTGCCCGGCGGGCTCCGGCACGGCCTTCGTCGCGATGCGCTCGATCGGATCTGTCATGGGGAGGATCACCAGCCGGCGATGCGGGGCCACGTGGCGGAGACGCGCCCGGCGGCGTCGAGCACGTGGTAGCTTCCGTGCTGCGCGGCGGTGGCGCAGGCATGGTTGGGCAGGATGCGCAGGCGCGCGCCCAAGGCAAGGTCCGGCAGCGCGGCGGCGGATCCGGGGCGGAGGGCGACGATGCCGTGCTCCTGGTTGGCGTCGCGCACGATCAGGTCGGGGTAGGGCGTCCCCGCCGGATCGCAGACGATCCCGTAGCCCTGGTCGACGGCTTGGCGCGCGGTGCCGCGGTCGCGCGACAGCGCCATCCATCCGGCGTCGACGATGATCCAGCCCTTCGCGCGCTGGTGCCCGATCACCGTCGCCAGCACCGACAGGGCGATGTCCCCGGTTGCGCAGGTGCCGATGCCGGCCTGGAACAGGTCGCCGAACATGAAGACGCCGGCCCGCACCTCGGTCACGCCGTCGAGCGCCTCGGCGAACCGCGCGGTCGGGGTCGAGCCGATGCTGACCACGGGGCAGGGGAGGCCGGCGGCCCGCAGGTGCCC
>NZ_VRVH01000514.1:0-1854 GCF_008040095.1 Methylobacterium sp. WL6
CGCGGAGCCAGGGCTCGGGCGATCCGGCCTCGGTCGCCTGCGCCACCGCCTCGCCGGCCTCGGCGATCCGCGCGCCGATCCCGGGCCCGGCGTACAGCGTGGTGCCGACCCAGATCAGCCCGAGCACGGGCAAGCCGAGCAGCCAGCCTTTGGATCGCAGGGCGTCAAGCGATGCGGGCGGATGGCGAGACGGCACGGGCTACGATCCGATGATGGCGGGCGATCCTCGTCTCACAGAGCGCATGATCGGGCACGGGTCCCCTCCCCCGCGCGGGAGAGAGTGCTGAGCCGTGCTTCGAACACGCCGTCCGGTGCCGCCACCCGGAGATGTGTGAGTCCTGGAACTTCTGCACCGGAAACCTGAACCGCCATCGCGGCATCATGAAGGCCGGCGGACGCTCACCCTTCGCGCAGCATCTCCAGCTCGAGCCAGCGCTCCTCGGCGCCGGACAGCTCGACCTCGGCCTGGGCGAGCATCGCCGATGCCTTGTCGAAGCGGGCCGCGTCGCGGGCGTAGAGGCCGGGATCGGCCAGCACCGTGCGCAGCTGCGCGATCGCGCCCTGCAGCTTCTCCATCCGCGCGGGCAGCGTCTTCAGCTCGTGCTGGTCCTTGAAGTTCAGCTTCGCCTTCGACGCGGGCGCCGTGTCCGCCCTTTCGCGAAGGTCGGCCTTTGCGCCGCTCTTGGCGTCGGCTTTCCCCTCGGCTTTTCCCTTGGCGCCAGCGCGCGCCTGCACGCCGATCCCGCGCTGGTTGACCATGTCGGAGTAGCCGCCGGCATACTCGACCCAGCGCCCCTCGCCTTCCGAGACCAGCACGCTGCCGACGACGCGGTCGAGGAAGTCGCGGTCGTGGCTCACCAGGATCAGGGTGCCGGAATAGTCGCCGAGCATCTCCTGCAGCAGGTCGAGGGTTTCCAGATCGAGGTCGTTGGTCGGCTCGTCGAGGACCAGAAGGTTGGCCGGCTGCGCCAGCGCGCGGGCGATCAGCAGCCGGTTGCGCTCGCCGCCCGAGAGCACCGACACCGGCGTGCGCGCCTGCTCGGGGGTGAACAGGAAGTCCTTCAGGTAGCCGACCACGTGGCGGCTGACGCCGTTGACGACGACGGAATCGCCGCTGCCGCCGGTCAGCACCTCGGTCACGGTCATGCTCGGCTCGAGCACCGCGCGGGCCTGGTCGAGCAGCATCATCTTCAGGTTGGTGCCCTGGCGGACGCTGCCGTCGTCGGGCTGCAGCTTGCCGGTGAGCAGGTTGATCAGCGTGGTCTTGCCGGCGCCGTTGGCGCCGACGATGCCGAGGCGGTCGCCGCGCATCACCCGCAGGGACAGGTCGGCGACGATCCGGCGCTCGCCGAAGCTCTTGCTCGCGTTCTTGGCCTCCATCACCAGCGTGCCCGAGGCCTCGGCCTCGCCGGCCTGCATCGTCACGGTGCCGACCGGGCGGCGGTCGTCGCGGCGCTCCTTGCGCAGCGCGTGCAGGTTGCCGAGGCGGCGCACGTTGCGCTTGCGCCGGGCGGTGACGCCGTAGCGGAGCCAGTGCTCCTCGTCGTTGATCTTGCGCTCGAGCTTGTGCCGGTCGCGCTCCTCCTCCTCGAAGAACGCGTCGCGCCAGGCCTCGAAGCCGGAAAACCCCTGCTCGATCCGGCGGGTGACCCCGCGGTCGAGCCAGATCGTGGCGCGGGACAGGGCGGAGAGGAAGCGCCGGTCGTGGCTGATCAGCACCATCGCGGCGCGGGTGCCCTTCAGCTCGGCCTCGAGCCACTCGATCGCCGGCAGGTCGAGGTGGTTGGTCGGCTCGTCCAGCAGCAGCACGTCGGGCTCGGGCGCCAGCGCCTGGGCGAGCGCGACGCGGCGGCC
>NZ_VRVH01000515.1:0-1843 GCF_008040095.1 Methylobacterium sp. WL6
GAGCCTGCCGCTCCTCGACGACGGCCGCCTCGACCTGCGCCTCGACGGGCCGCCGGGCGAGGCGGCGGCCGAGATCCTGGAGGAGATGGCGCTCGGCAACGATCCGGCCTGGCGCCTCGACGACCTGCGCCGGGCGCTGGCCGAGACGTCGGCGGCCTCGGCGCGCACGCTCCACCGCACGGTCGCGCGCGTGCGCGACCAGATCCGGGACGACCTCCACGAGATCGGGGCGGACGCGCCGACCTACATCGCCCATCTCGACCGGTCGCTGCGCGCCCGCGTCTTCACGCCCGCGCCGAACCTCGCCCACGCGATCCTCGACACCCTGAAGACGGTGCGGACGCGGGCGAAGGTGGTGGCGCGCGAGGAATCCGGCCGTCGCCGCCTGCGCGACCGGGTCGGGTTCGGCTCCTACATCGACAAGTTCGTGCCCGCCCGCCGGCTGAACCGGCGCATCGTCTTCCACATGGGCCCGACCAATTCCGGCAAGACCTACGCGGCGCTGGAGGTGCTGGCGAAGGCGCCGACCGGGACCTACCTCGCGCCCTTGCGCCTGCTCGCGCTGGAGAACTACGAGGCCCTGCTGGAACGGGGCCTGCGCGCCGGCATGGTCACCGGCGAGGAGATTCTGGGGGAGCCGGACCCGAGCCACACCGCGCGCACCATCGAGACCGTGGACCTGCGCCGCCCGGTCGAGGTCGCGGTGATCGACGAGATCCAGATGCTGTCCGACCCCGATCGCGGCTGGGCCTGGACCAACGCGCTGTTCGGGATCCCGGCGAAGACCGTGATCGTCTGCGGCTCGGACGACGCGCTCTCGCATGTCCGCCGCGCGGCGGAGGCCGCGGGCGAATCGCTCGACGTCGTGACCTTCGTGCGCAAGACCCCGCTGGTGGCGCTCGACGAGCCCGTGCCCCTCGAATCCGTGCAGCCGGGGGATGCCGTCGTCGCCTTCTCGCGGCGGGCCGTGCACGAGAACCGCGAGGCGCTGGTGGCGGCCGGGCGCAGCGTCGCCACCATCTACGGCGCGCTCTCGCCGGAGGTGCGCCGGGCGGAAGCGGCACGGTTCCGCAACGCCGAGGCCGAGGTGCTGGTCACCACCGACGCGATCGGCATGGGCCTGAACCTCGGACCGCTCAAGCGGGTGATCTTCTCGGCGGTCACCAAGTGGGACGGCACGGCGACCCGCCCGCTCACCAATCCCGAGATCCGCCAGATCGCCGGCCGGGCCGGGCGCTTCGGCCATCAGGACGAGGGCCACGTCTCAGCCACCGACGACGTGAGCCTCGGCCCGATCCGCGATGCGCTGGCCGGCGCGCCGACGGCGCCCGCCGCCGACACCCGGTTCTACGTCCGGCCGGACCTGATCGCGATCGAGGCGGCGGCGGCCGAACTCGGCACCGACTCGCTCGCCGAGGTGCTGACGCATTTTTCCCGCGCGACGTTCTACGAGGGGTCCCCGTTCCAGCCCTCCGCGATGGAGGAGGCGCTGGAGGCGGCGCGCGCGGTCGACACGGCGCACCTGCCGATCCGCGAGGCCTTCGCCTTCGCGGTCTGCCCGATCGACCGGCGCGACCCGGCCTCGACCGCGGTGCTCGACCGCTGGGTCCAGGCCCGCGCGGCCGGCGCCGCCGTCCCGGCTCTGCGGGCCAACGTCGGCGGCGAGCTCGAGTACCTCGAACGCACGGTCAAGCTCGCCGCCGCCTACCTCTGGCTGGCCCGGCGCTTCCCCGACACGTTCGACGAGGCGGAGGCGACCAAACTGCTGCGCGGCCGCGCCAACGCCGCCATCGAGCAGGCCCTGCGCGAGACGGCCTCGCGCACCGTGGCGGCACGGGCGCGG
>NZ_VRVH01000516.1:0-1839 GCF_008040095.1 Methylobacterium sp. WL6
CCCCGGCCCAGAGCACGCCGGCGGCCAACACCGCGGCGCAGACCGGCCCGCAGACCGTGACCGTGAAGTCCGAGCCGAGCCAGGCCGACTGGACCAAGGTCTGCGGCAAGGACGGCGGGTCGGGCACCGACATCTGCTACACCACCCGCGACTTCGTCTCCGACCAGGGCCAGCCGGTCCTCGCGGTCGCCGTGTACGAGATGAAGAACCCGGCCACGAAGCAGGAGGTGCGCGTGGTGCGCTACCTGCTGCCGCTCGGCCTGCTGCTGCAGCCCGGCATCCGCTTCACCGTCGACGGCCAGCAGGGCACCGCCGGCAAGTTCGCGGTCTGCTTCCCCAACGGCTGCTTCGCCGAGGCCGGCGGCGTCGATGCCGGCGTCGTCGCTGCGATGAAGAAGGGCACCACGCTCAACGTCTCGGTGCAGAACCAGACCCAGCGCGAGGTGACCTTCGCCGTGCCGCTCGCCGGCTTCGGCAAGGCCTTCGACGGCCCGGCCATGGACCCGAAGGTGCTCGAGGAGCAGCAGAAGAAGCTCCAGGCCGAGCTCGAGAAGCGCAGCGAGGACATGCGCAAGAAGCTGGAGCAGCCGGGCGCGGCCGGCGCCGGCGCCGCGGCGGCCCCCAAGCCCTGATTCGCGACCGCCGATCCCGCCGTCGGGATCGGCCCCTGCAAATTGACTTTTGCAAGAAGCCCGGCGCCCCGAAGCGCCGGGCTTTTCCGCTTTGGGGTGCCGGCATGATGCGATCGGCACAAGATCCCGTGATCACGGGATCGCAGCATGACCGGATCACGGGATCACGGGATCATCGCCCCGGGGCGCGCCGGCCCGCAGCCCGCGACGCCGCGCGGCGGAACGGCCAGTCGATCGCGCCGCCCGCAAACAATCCGGCCCAGATCAGCACCGGTTGGAAGGCCAGCCGGGGGCCGTGGTACCACCAGGAATCCGGCAGCGGCGGCACCACGATCCCCTCGACCGCCTGCTTGATGTTGGCCGGCCAGACGCAGAGCGCGTAGAGCGCGAGCCCGATCCCGGCCGCCCGGCGCAGGGCCGGGCGCGTCAGCGCCAGCGCGCCCGCGACCTCGCAGAGCCCCGTGCCGAGGATCACGAGGCGCGGCTCCGGCACCCAGGCCGGCATGATCGGCATCAAGGTGTCGGGCGCGGCGAGGTGCACCGCGCCGACGAGGCCGTAGAGGCCGACCAGCCCGCGCCGCAGCCAGATCCGCCCGGGCGTCTCCATCGATCGCCCGTCCGTCATGCGACGACGCTGGCGGGAACGCCGCATTCCGCTGCGACGCGGTCGCGCAGGGCCGCGATCAGCCGCATCAGCACCGGGTGGTCGGTCGCGTAGGCGGTGTCGCCGATCGCCGCGACCGGTGCGACGAGCCGCAGCGAATTGGTGACGAGCACCGCGTCGGCGCGGCGCAGCTCGGCCCTCGTCGCGGACCGTTCCTCGCAGGCGAGCCCGCAGGCGGGCGCGAGCTCGGCGATCACGACGGCGCGCACGATGCCGGCCAGCACCCCGTCGCCGAGCGGCGGCGTGACCAGGCGGTCGCCGAACAGCGCGAAGACGTTGCCGGTGCCGGCGCAGGCGAGGTGCCGCCGGGTGTTGCAGAACAGGGCCTCGTCGAAGCCGGCCGCCCGCGCATCCCGCGCCGCGAGGATCGCGTCGCCGTAGCCGAGGGTCTTGAGCCGCGCCAGCGGCGAGGTCTCGTTCCGGGCGATGGCGGTGGGCCACAGCCGCAGGGGCGCGAACGCGATCCGGCGGTCGCTGACGGCCGCGGTCGCAAACAGCGTCGGGCGCGGATCGAGCGGCGGGGCGAGGCCGCGCGGGCCCGTG
>NZ_VRVH01000517.1:0-1823 GCF_008040095.1 Methylobacterium sp. WL6
CTGCGGCTCGCCGGCCGTCCCCCGCTCGTCGTGGCGCCCGGGCCGCTGCTCAGCCCCTACGACAGCGCCGAGACCGGGTTCTCGAGCCTGATCCTGACCTTGGCCGGCGAGCCGGTCGGAGGGCGCGAGACGCCGGGCCTGCACCATTTCGACCCCTGGACGCGGGCGCCGATCGACCGCGCGGCCTGCGCCGAGCGCGTCGCCTGGCTCCGGGCGCGGTTTTCCGAGAACGCGCGGCGCGTCGTCTACGTGGGCATCTCGCGCTGGAAGCGGCCGGCGCTCGACGCCTTCGCCGTCGGCCCGAAGGGCACGCCGATCCACACCATGACCGTCGCCGCCGCGGTCGCCGCCGCGAAGCGCCACGACGGGCAGGTGCTCGCCTGGGCGACGCGCGCGCCGGAGGCCCTGGAGGCGGCCTGCGCGGAGGCCGGCCTGCCGCTGGCGCGGGTCGAGGACGGCTTCCTGCGCTCGGTCGGCCTCGGGGCGAGCCTGCAGCCCGGCGCCTCGATCGTGGTCGACGATCGCGGCATCTACTACGATCCGCGGCGCGAGAGCCGTCTCTCGCGGATCCTGGCCGAAGCCGAATTTTCCGACGCCCTGGTCACCCGGGCGAAGTCCTTGCGCGAGACGATCGTCGCGCGGCGCCTGAGCAAGTACAATGTCGGCCTCACGGTCGCCGCGGGCGCGTGGCCGGCGGACCGGCGGATCGTGCTGGTGCCGGGCCAGGTCGAGGACGACGCCTCGGTCCGCTACGGCTCGCCGAACGTGCGCTCGAACCGGGCGCTGCTGCAGGCGGCGCGGGCGCGCAACCGGGACGCCTTCCTGCTCTACAAGCCGCATCCCGACGTGGAGGCCGGGTTCCGCCCCGGCGCGATCCCCGAAGCCGAGGCCCTGGGGCTCGCCGACCGGATCGTCTCGGGCCTGAGCATCGTCGACCTGCTCGACCGGGTGCACCACGTCGAGACGATGACCTCGCTCGCCGGCTTCGAGGCGCTGATCCGGGGCCTGAGCGTCGCGACGCACGGGCGGCCGTTCTATGCCGGCTGGGGCCTCACCGAGGATCTCGCGCCCGGCGCCGACCGCGGCCGGACGCTCGCCCTCGACCAGCTCGTCGCCGGCGCGCTGATCCTGTATCCGCGCTACCTCGATCCGGTGGCGATGAAGCCGTGCGGCCCCGAGCAGCTGCTCGACCGCCTCAGCGCCGCCCGCGCCGCAGCGCCCCCGAGCGCCCTCGCGCTCGGCCGGCTCGCCGGCTTCGGCATGCGGGCGCGCTACCGCCTGCTGAACCCGATCGTGCGGGCCCTGCGCGCCCGGCGCGGCGTCGCGTCCGGCGGCAAGCCCGTCACCCGGAAGCCCGGGCAAGGTTGAGCCGAGCACGATGTCCTTCCTCCTCGCGACGGTGGTCGCCTTCGTCCTCTGCCTCGCGATCGAGTTCCGCTTCGGCGACGTGCCGGGGCGCGCGAGCCGCAGGCCCGGCGACCTCACCATCCGGCTCGGCGCCTACGGGCTGATCCTGCTGTTCTGGTTCGTGTTCTCGTGGCGCCCGTGGCTCGCCGCGTCGAGCTGCGTGCTCACCGTCGCGATCCTCCACCTCGTCAGCCACTTGAAACGCGCGGTGATCGGCGAGCCGCTGGTGTTCAGCGACTTCGCGCTGCTGCCGCAGGTGCCGCGCCATCCGCAGCTCTACTACGTGCCGCCGGTCGCCAGCCCGCGGATCGCCGTGCCGCTCCTGCTCGGGCTGGCCGGCGTCGCGCTGTGGTACCGGATCGAGCCGAGCCTGCTGCCCGCCTCCGCCGGCGGGGCCCTGGCCGCCGTCCTGGGCC
>NZ_VRVH01000518.1:0-1821 GCF_008040095.1 Methylobacterium sp. WL6
GTGCAGACGCGCCGGAGCGGCGCGGCGGTCGCCACCCGGGCGACCGGATGCGGCGCGGCCGCGGTGCGGATCTCCGGCAGGACGAAGCTCGGCGGCACCTGCGCGAAGGCGATGGCGGCCGGCAACCGGGGCAGGGCGGCCTCGACCGGAGCCGCCGCATGGAAGGCGTGGGGCGCGACCGAGGCCGCCGGAACCGGAGCGGGCGGCGTCGGAGCCGGCTCGCGGCAGATCAGCGAGCCGGCGCCGAGGACGAGCGCCGTCACCAGGGTCGGGAGGAAGGGGAGGGAGAGGCGGCCGGAACCGCCACCGTCGAGGGCCGCGAAGGGGTCTGGCTTCGACATCCGATCCTTCGAACCTCCGCACCGTCGCGACGGCCACAGAGGTGCCCCGCATTTGCGGCGGAAGCTGGACCGTTTCCTTTCCGCTCGGTTGCGCGGCGCGATCAGGGCCGCGGGGCGAGCGCCTCGGCGCGGCGCTTCCGCCGGAACGGGGCACGCCGCTTGCCTTGCGACACGGCCGGCGGCATGCGTCGCTGCCACGCTCCGACTTGCTGCCCCGTTTGCCGCCCAACGCCGGGCCCCGATGACCGAAACCAGCCTCACCGTCGCCGTGATCGATCCGAGCCGGGCGCGTGCCGCGATCCTGGAGGAGGGCCTGCGCGCCGCCGGGATCGGCCGCGTCGTGGTGATGGCCGACACCGCCGACCTGATGGAGCGCGTCGCCGCGCTCGCCCCCGACGTGGTGGTGATCCACCTGGAGAGCCCGAGCCGCGACATCCTGGAGCAGATGTCGGGGGTCGCGCGCCACGTCGAGCGGCCGGTGGCGATGTTCGTCGACCGCTCGGACGCCACGATGATGCAGGCGGCGGTCGATGCCGGGATCTCGGCCTACGTCGTCGACGGCCTGCGGCCCGAGCGGATCAAGCCGATCCTCGACATCGCGATCCTGCGCTTCAACGCGTTCTCGCGGCTGCAGCGGGAGCTGTCGGAGGCGCGGGGCGAGCTCGCCGACCGCAAGCTGATCGAGCGCGCCAAGGGCATCCTCATGAGCATGAAGGGCCTGTCCGAGGACGAGGCCTACAAGCAGCTGCGCAAGAAGGCGATGAACGAGAAGCGGAAGATCGCCGACATCGCGCGGGCGATCGTCACCGCGGCCGACCTGCTCGGATGAGGGCGCGATGAGACTTCGCAGATGAGACTTCACCTGGGCTACGTGCCCCTCTGCGACGCGGCCCCCGTGATCGCCGCCCACGAGATGGGCTTCGCCCGCGCCGAAGGGCTCGATCTCGACCTCACCGCCGAGCCGTCCTGGGCGACGCTGCGCGACCGGCTGGCGCTCGGCTACCTCGACGCCGCGCACATCCTGGCGCCGCTGGCGCTGGCGAGCGCGCTCGGGCTGTCGGGGCCGCCCTCCGACCTGATCGTGCCGCTGTCGCTCAGCCTGAACGGCAACGCGATCACCCTGTCCGGCAGCCTCTGGGCGGCGATGGCGCCCGAGAGCGAGCGCCTCGCCGACGTCGCCCGCGCCTTCGCCCGGGTCGCGCGCGCGCGGAGGCAGGCCGGCAAGCCGCTGACGCTCGGCACCGTCCACCCGTTCTCCTCGCACACCTATCAGCTCCGGCTGTTCGCCGAGGCCGGCGGCCTCGACCCGGCCGCCGTCCGGCTGGTGGCGGTGCCGCCCCAGCACAGCGTCGAGGCGCTGTCGCGCGGGATCGTCGACGGCTTCTGCGCCGGCGCGCCCTGGAACGCGGTCGCGGTCGCGGCCGGCCTCGGGCGCGTCCGGCGCCACCTCGCAGCCGAGCGCGGCGATGCGCCCGAGGCC
>NZ_VRVH01000519.1:0-1811 GCF_008040095.1 Methylobacterium sp. WL6
GCTCGCCACCGGCGCGGCGATCGCGTGGCTGGCGGCCGTCGCCTACCCGGCCCCGGCCGACCCGACCGGCGCCTGGCTCGCCCGCACCGTGCTGGTCCTGTTCGCGGTGGTGATGACCTGGCAGTCGTTCGTGGCGTGGCAGTACCTCTACGGCCTGATCGCCGCCGGCCTCGGCGCGCGGGCGAAATCCGCCCTGGAGCGCCGCTCGGAGACGGTGCCGGCGCAGGCGTCGGGCCTGTCGCGCACGGCGGCCGTGGTGGCGATCCACGCCGAGGACCCGGTGGCGGTGTTCGCGGCGCTGCGGGTGATGGCGCGCTCGCTCGCCCGCGACGCCGCGCGGGACGGTGCCCAGGACGAGTCCCCCGGCGGCGACATCGACCTCTTCGTCCTCTCCGACACCCGCGACGGCGCGATCGCGGCGGTGGAGGAGCACGAGTTCGCCCGGATCCAGGCCTGGCGCGAGACCGCCGGCCCCGGCATCCCGCGGATCCGCTATCGCCGCCGCACCGAGAACATCGGGCGCAAGGCCGGCAACATCGCCGAGTTCACCAGGACCTACGGCGACCAGTACGACTTCATGATCGTGCTCGACGCCGACAGCCTGATGACCGGCGCCACGATGCGCCGCCTCGCCCGGCTGATGGAGGAGAGCCCGGCGACCGGCCTGATCCAGACCGTGTCCTACGCCGCCGGCCGCGACACGCTGTTCGCCCGCATCCAGCAATTCGCGGTGCGGCTCTACGCGCCGCTGGCCCTGCGCTGCCTCGAGACCTGGCAGGGGCCGGACGGGAGCTACTGGGGCCACAACGCGATCCTGCGGGTCGCGGCGTTCGCCGACCACGCCCAGCTGCCGGTGCTGCCGGGCAGGGCGCCCCTGGGCGGCGAGATCCTGTGCCACGACATCGTCGAGGGCGGGATGCTGGCCCGCGCCGGCTGGGAGGTCCGCCTGCTGCCGGAGATGGACGGCACCTGGGAGGAGATGCCGACGAACCTCGTCGACCTCCTCGGGCGCGAGCGCCGCTGGTGCCAGGGCAACATGCAGCACCTGCGCGTCCTGCCCTGGCCGGGCCTGCGCGCGGCGAGCCGCTGGCACCTCGCCGTCGGCATCGTCTCCTACGGGGTGCTGCCCCTGTGGATCGCCTACCTCGTCGCGGGGGCGTGGCTGGCCGCGCGCACCGGCGAGCTCGGCCTGCTCGGCTACGGGCTGACCGGCACCGGCGCCGCCGCGCACGGGCTCGCCGCGCTCACCCTCACGGTGCTGGCCCTGCCGAAGCTCCTGAGCCTCGGCCACGTGCTCGCCTCCAAGGCGCGGCGCGACGCCTTCGGCGGCACCCGCTCGCTGCTGGCGAGCGCGGCGCTCGAGCAGGGCATCTGGGTGCTGCTCTGGCCGGTGATGACGCTGTTCACCGCCGGCGCGGTGATCTCGACCTTCTTCGGCCGGGTGGTGCGCTGGGACGCCCAGGCCCGCGACGACCGCAAGGTGAGCTGGGCGGAAGCCTGCCGCCTGCAGGCCGACGCCCTCGTGGTCGGCGCGCTCGCCGGCCTCGCGCTGGCGCTGGTCGGCGACCCGTGGCTCGCCCTGTGGCTGTCGCCGGTGGTGATCGCGCTGCTGACGAGCCCGGCCCAGAGCGTGCTGACCAGCCGGGCCGATCTCGGCCGGGCGGCCCGCGCCCGCGGCCTGTTCCTCACCGTCGACGACACCGCCCAGGCGCCCGAGCTGGCCGACCTCGCCGGGAGCCGCGCCCTGCCGCCGCCCAAGCGCGCCCCCGTGCTGCGCGGGCCGCTCTGGGTCCCGGCCGCCGACGAGGCGT
>NZ_VRVH01000051.1:0-22906 GCF_008040095.1 Methylobacterium sp. WL6
CTATCGCGCGATCGTGGCCAACCCGCGCGCGCGGGTTGGCCACGATCGCGCGATAGCGCGTCAGCGCCAGCCCGAATTCCGGCCGTCGCGCCGGAAGGCGGCCGCTCCGGTCGAACCCGAGCAGGGTCGCGGCGCAGCCGAGCACGGCGACCGCGGCGTTGATCGCGAACACGCCGTGCCAGCCGACCTGCCCCTCGATCAGCCCGGCGAAGGTCGAGCCCGAGAGCTGCCCGAGGATCACCGCGACGAGGAAGCGGCCGATCGCCACCTGGCGGCGCTCCATCGGCACCCGGTCGCCCATCAGGGCGAGCGCCAGCGGGATCACCCCGCCGGCCGCGGCGCCCGCCACCATCCGCAGGCCGAAGAGCAGGCGCAGGTCTTCGGCGAAGGCGCAGCCGACCAGCGCCGCCACCAGCACCGCGAGGCACGCGGTGATGACCCGCTCCTTGCCGACCGCGTCGCCCACCGGCCCGAGGATCGGCTGGATTAGTGCGTAGGGCAGCGCGAAGGCGGTCGAGAGCAGCGCCACGGTGTGGGCGTCGCTGCGAAGGTCGCGCGCCAGCACGCCGACCAGCGGCTCGACCGAGCGCCACGCGAAGGTGCTGGAGAAGCCCGCGGCCGCGAGCACCAGGATCAGGCGAGCAATCGAGGAGGTGGGAGGCATGCTGGGCCGCGGCTCGCGAACGCCCGGCCGAGGAGGCCGGATCGGTCCCGGCCTAGCCGACATCGACCGGGTTTGCAGCCCCGCCGAGGCCGTGGAGCCTGCCGTCGGCATGCAAGGCGCCGCCCCTGAAACCCGACCGCGCGCGCCCTCGCCCGGCCGGGCGCACGATCCGGTCGGACGCGTCCGGGTGATCGCTGCGGGCGATCCCGGGGCGACGAGCGGGACATGCGCAGGCCTCGAAAGGCGTTGGCCTTAGAAGACGTGGCGGAGGATGAAGAACAGGATGCCCGCCAGGGTGATCGCCGCCGGCAGGGTCAGCACCCAGGCCAGCGCCATGTTGCGCACCGTCGACATCTGCAGCCCGGAGCCGTTGGCCGCCATGGTGCCGGCGACGCCCGAGGACAGGATGTGGGTGGTCGAGACGGGCAGGCCGTAGACCTCGGCCAGCCCGATCGTGCCGGCGGCGACGAGCTCGGCCGAGGCGCCCTGCGCGTAGGTCAGGTGGGTCTTGCCGATCCTCTCGCCGACCGTGACCACGATCCGCTTCCAGCCGACCATGGTGCCCAGGCCCAGCGCCAGCGCGACGCAGACCTTCACCCAGGTCGGGATGTAGCGCGTGCCGTCGTTGAGCAGGCCGGTATAGGCCTTCAGCGTGCCGGCCTCGGCCTCCGAGAAGCTGGCGCCGTTCTTCGGCAGCAGCCGGATCGCGTCGGCGGCGAGGTACATGTCGTTGCGCAGGTTCGAGGTCTGCGCCGCCGGCACCTGCTTGATCGCACCGTAGTTCCGCACGTTGGCGGCGATGTCGGTGGAGAGGGCCGCGAGCGCGCCGTAGACCGCCGGCTGGTTCAGGTCCTTGGTCTTGAGCGCGTCCGAGACCTGCTTGCGGGCGGCCGCCGCGTCGGGCTGGGCCGTCGTCCCGGCGTGGCTCGCGAACACCGCGCTGGCGCTCTGCGAGGTCTGGATGAAGGCCGGCGTCGTGTCGTCGGCCATGGTGCGGTTCAGGGCGTAGGCGGTGGGCGCCGCGCCGATCAGGATCAGCATGATGAGGCCCATGCCCTTCTGGCCGTCGTTGCCGCCGTGGAAGAACGAGACCAGCGTGCAGGTCAGGATCAGCAGCGAACGGATCCAGAGCGGGGGCGGCGTGTCGCCCTCGGGCGCCTCGTAGAGGTCCTTGCGCCGCACGGTGAGCTTGAGCGCCAGCAGCAGGAGGGCCGCCGCGACGAAGCCAATGAGCGGGCTGAACAGCAGCGCCTTGAACACGCCGAGCGCCTGGGCCCAGTCGACGCCCGAGGTCGCGGAGCCTTCCGGCGCCATCAGCTGGTTGGCCAGCCCGACGCCGATCACCGAGCCGATCAGCGCGTGCGACGAGGAGTTCGGCAGGCCGAAGGCCCAGGTGCCGAGGTTCCAGACGATCGCGGCGATGAGCAGCGCGAAGATCATCGCGTAGCCGGCGCCCGACCCGACCTGCAGGATCAGCTCCACCGGCAGCAGCGTGACGATGGCGTAGGCCACCGCGCCCGAGGACAGCATCACGCCGAGGAAGTTGAAGGCGCCGGACCAGATCACCGCCACGAGCGGCGGCATCGAGTGGGTGTAGATCACGGTCGCCACCGCGTTGGCGGTGTCGTGGAAGCCGTTCACGAACTCGAAGGCCAGCGCGATCAGCAGGGCGAGGCCGAGGAGCACGAAGGCGCCGATCGCCAGCGGCGTCTGGCCGACCGCGTTCATGTCGGTGATCAGGCTGACGCCGGCGTAGACCAGGCCCGCCACCAGGATCAGCAGGAACGCGACGATCCCGCCCGGATGCAGGCCGCGATCGAGCGTCGGACCCGGGCGCCGCCTCGGTTCGGCGCCCGACAGGTGCGGTGTCAGGCGGGCAGAATCGGACATGACGGATCTCGACGGCGATCGGACTTCGAACGCCTTCGGATAGGTCGCGTGCGTGACGGTCCGGTGACGGCGCGCGAAAGGACAGTCGATTCGCGCCCGACGACACGGTCACGAGGCGGCGAATACCGATCGAGCGCTCAGTGCCTGCGCGGGCGCCGCGGCGCCGTGGCCGGGGTCTTGTCGCGATTCTCCGCGACGAGCTTGCGCCAGCGGTCCAGGCGGTCGGGGTCGAGGGTTCCGTCGGCGATGGCGGCCTGCACCGCGCAGCCCGGCTCGTGCGCGTGGGTGCAGTCGCGGAACCGGCAGTCGGGCGCGCGCTCGGTGATCTCGGCGAACAGCGTGTCGATCCCCTCCGCGGCGTCGCTGACGTGGAGCGTGCGCATCCCCGGCGTGTCGATCACCCAGCCGCCCCCCGCCATCGCGTGCAGCGAGCGGCCCGTCGTGGTGTGGCGCCCCTTGGCGTCGTGCTCCCGGATCGCGCCGGTCTCCTGCGGCGCGTCCTGGCCGGGCCCGGCCAGGGTGTTGACGAGCGTCGACTTGCCGACGCCGGACGAGCCGACGAGCGCGACGGTCTGCCCGGGCCCGCACCAGGGCGCCAGCGCCGCCGCGGCGTCCGGGCGGCGCGGGTTGACGCCGACCACCGACAGCCCGCGCTGGAGGGCGGCGGCCTGCCGGCGGTAGGCCTCGACGTCGTCGGTCAGGTCGGCCTTGGTCAGCAGGATCACCGGGTCGGTGCCGCCCTGGTTGGCCAGGGCGAGGTAGCGCTCCAGGCGGGCCGGGTTGAAGTCGGCGTTGCACGAGGTGACGACGAACAGGGTGTCGACGTTGGCGGCCGCGGCCTGCGGGACCTTGCCGCCCTCGGTGCGCCTCTGCAGCACGGTCCTCCGCGACAATCGGCGGTGCAGGGTCAGCGTCCGCGGATCGGCCAGGACCCAGTCGCCGACGGTGACGTCGCCGGTGCTGGCATGGACCGGCAGGATTAGCTCGACGGGGCCGGCCGCCGACAGCGCCGTCAGCCGGGAGCGGTGGACCAGGGCGATCCGCATCGGCGCGAAGCCGGCATCGGCGGCCTCGCACTGGTCCTCGAAGAAGCCGGACCAGCCGAGGCTGGCCGCTTCTGCGGCGCGGAGGGCGTGGGGATCATCGGTCACGGCTTCAGCCCATGACACGGCGCCGGCCGGCTGACCAGTGAGCCGCGCGCGTGCGGAAGCGCCGCGGGATGCCGAAGGCGCAGGGTTTGAATTCAATATTCTGCGCGTGGAAGAACGAGTTAATTTCAACGTCGCGACAAATAATGTTCGTTTGCAGGGCAGCCTTGGCTTGCCCTAACCTCCCCCCGAGCGGTCCCGCGCAGCCATGCCGTCGCGGTCCGTCAAGAATAGAGCCTGAGCCAACAGGTGCCGCAAGGCAGTGGCCGCAAGACTGGAACGGTCGTCGGCAGGGAGAGTCGCGTGAAGAAGAACAAGATCGTCAGCGCTGACGAGGCGATCGCCCTCATCCGCACCGACGACGTCGTCACGACGACGGGCTTCGTGCAGAGCTGCATCCCCGAGGCGCTGCACGCGGCCCTGGAGAAGCGCTTCGTCGAGACCGGCGCGCCCGGCAACCTCACCCTGATCATGACCGCCGGCGCCGGCGACAGCAAAGGCCTCGGCACCGGGCGCCTCCACCACGAGGGCCTGCTCGGGCGGGTGATCGCGGCGAACTTCGGGCGGATGCCCAAGGTGGCGCAGGCCGCGCAGGACAACCGCATCCGCGGCTACAACCTGCCGCAAGGGGTGATCTCGCAGCTCTACCGGGCCTGCGCCGCCGGCCAGCCCGGCCTGTTCTCGAAGGTCGGCCTCCACACCTACGTCGACCCGCGCCACGGCGGCGGCCGCGTGAACACCCTGACGACCGACGAGATCGTCAAGGTCGTGGAGGTCGAGGGCGAGGAGTGGCTGTTCTACCGGGCCACCAAGATCGACGTCGCCTTCATCCGCGCCACCAGCGCCGACCCGTCGGGCAACCTCTGCGTCTCCAAGGAGGCGCTGACGCTGGACAACCTCGCCCAGGCGATGGCCGCCCGCAACAACGGCGGCATCGTCATCGCGCAGGTCGAGCGCATCGTCGAGCAGGGCTCGATCAAGCCTAAGGACGTGCGCGTGCCGGGCATCCTGGTCGATTGCGTCGTGGTGGCGCCGCCCGAGCAGCACCGCATGAACTACGGCGTGCAGCACGACGCGGCGCTCGCCGGCGAGATCCGCGTGCCGGTCACCGGCCTGAAGCGGATGACGCTCGACGCGCGCAAGATCATCGCCCGCCGCGCCGCATTCGAGCTGCCGCCGAACGGCGTGGTCAACCTCGGCGTCGGCGCGCCCGAAGGCATCTCCTCGATCGCCAACGAGGAGAAGGTCACCCCCTACATCACCCTGACGACGGAAGCCGGCGCCGTGGGCGGCGTGCTCGCCTCCGGCTCGAGCTTCGGCGCGGCCACCAACGCCGACTCGATCATCGACCAGAACCAGATGTTCGACTTCTACGACGGCGGCGGACTCGACATGACCTGCCTCGGCATGGCCGAGTGCGACGGCGCCGGCAACGTCAACACCAGCCGCTTCGGCGGGCGGCTCAACGGCTGCGGCGGCTTCATCAACATCTCGCAGAATGCGCGCAAGGTGGTGTTCGCCGGCACCTTCACCTCCGGCGGCCTCGTCACCGAGATCGACGAGGGCCGCCTGCGGATCGTGCAGGAGGGCCGCTCGCGCAAGTTCGTCAGATCCGTCGAGCAGAACACCTTCAGCGGGCCGTTCGCGCAGGAGCGGCGGCAGCCGGTGCTCTACGTGACGGAACGCTGCGTCTTCAACCTGACCCAGGCCGGGCTGGAGCTGATCGAGGTGGCGCCGGGCATCGACATCGGCCGCGACATCCTCGCCCACATGGACTTCACGCCGGTGATCGAGAACCCGATCCCGATGGACCCGCGCATCTTCCGCGACGAGCCGATGGAGTTGCTCGCCGACCTCCTGAACCTCAACCTGCCCGACCGGGTGAGCTACGACCCGGCGCGCAACCTGCTGTTCGTCAACCTCGAAGGCTGGCAGGTCCGCTCGAAGGGCGACATCGACGCGCTGCGTCAGGTGCTCGAGACCGCCTGCCTGAAGGCCGGGCAGCGGGTGAACTCGGTGGTCAACCACGACGGGTTCCGCATCGGCGAGAACCTCTACGACGACTACGCCGAGATGATCGAGTACCTGTCGAAGTACCACTACCTCACGACGACGCGCTACGCGACGAGCGCCTTCCTGCGCCTGAAGATGCAGGAGGCCCTGAGCCGCCGCGGCCTCGCCCCGCACGTCTTCGAGCGCCGCTCGGAGGCGCACGCCTTCCTCGAAGCCGCCGAGCGCGAGGCCGCGCAGGCCGATGTCGGCGAGCGCCCGCTCCGCGCGGCCGAGTGATCGGAGGTCCGGCCGGACGCCGGGACGCGAGCGTCGGCGCCCGGATCCTGCGCGTCTCTGCCAAGTCGGGTCGAGCCTGAAGGCTCGGCTCATCAAGATGGCGCAAGCATCGATCGGACGCATGCCTGTCATCGAACCCGTGACGGGAACTCCGGGCGACGAGCACGCTTGGCTAAGTCTGATGTCGGGGGCTGCCGCGACGCCGGATCGAATCCGTCGATCGGGCAGGGTCGCCGGGACGCAGCCCTGCCCGACGCCGAAAGCGAGACGACCGTGCCCTTCTTCGAGAGTCGTTGGCTCTACGCCTCGCCCGTGAACGCGACCGAGCGGCATCTCGGCCGCACGTTGCGCGCGATGTACGAGGCCCTGCCGACGCCGCCGCCCTCCGAGCAGCTCTGCACGCTGTTGCGGAAGCTCGACCACGCCGTCGCGGCGGCCGATCCGACGCCCTGACGGGTCGGAGGCCGCCCTCGACCGGCGGGTTGCGCAGCGCGCCGTCGGTCTCCGCTTCGTCCGAGGCGTCACCGGGTTCCACGGGCAAGCCGCCGTCCGCCCGGACGCTGGCGCCCGACCATGAGAGCCGTCTCTCCCACGCCGGCTGGACGTCGTCGCCGACGCGATTTCTCCGGCTCTGCCAAGAGCTTGGCCAAGCTCTTCAAAGTCACGCAGCACCTCAAATTCGGGCGGCGCCTCGCCGCATCCGTCTCGCGGCGCGCGAGGACGGTCCGGGCCGATGATGGTTCCGGGCGTGGGAATCTTTCTTTTCACTGATCCGAATGCAAGCATTGCCGCGAGAGAGACCGGACTTGGCGGCGATGCAGCCTATCGAAACGCTCACGACCCAGGTAGATGCTGGATCACGACAGGGGGAAGACATGACGCGTATCGATGGCGCCGAGGTCCTGAAGCGGACGCTCGCGGACGACGAGGCCGCCATCCTCGATGCCTGGACCCTGTCCCTCCGGGAGGGGACATCCCTGCAGAGCGGCCGCATCCGCGAGGCCGAGCTCCAGACCCAGGCCAGGGCGGTCTATCGCCAGCTTCGGGACGCTTTCGCCGCGGGCGGGCTCGACGCCGACGCGGAGGGCTTCGCCCAGCTCCGCGACACCCTCGCCGACATCTCGCGCTCGCGGGCGATCCAGGGCTTCACGCCGACCGACACGGCCAACTTCGTGTATTCCCTCAAGCCGCCGGTCTTCGAGGCCCTCGAGAAGGCCCACGCGACGGACGCGGCGACGCTGGCGGCGGGGACCCGGGCCGCGAGCAGGGTGCTCGATCGGCTCGGCCTGCACACCATGGAGGTGTTCCTGGCCAGCCGCGAGGAGGTGATCGGGCGCCAGGGGCAGGAGATCGCCGAGCTCTCGACCCCGGTGGTCCGGCTCTGGGACGGCATTCTCGCGCTGCCGCTCATCGGCACCCTCGACAGCGCCCGGACCGGCGTCGTGATGGAGAACCTGCTCCAGGCGATCGTCGACGAGGAGGCCGAGATCGCCATCATCGACATCACCGGCGTGCCGACCGTCGACACCCTGGTGGCGCAGCACCTGCTGAAGACCGTCGCGGCGGCGCGGCTGATGGGCGCCGACTGCATCGTCTCCGGCATCCGGCCCCAGATCGCCCAGACCATGGTCCATCTCGGCGTCGAGCTGAACGTCGTCTCGAAGGCGACCCTGGCCGACGCCTTCGCCGTCGCCCTGAGGCGGACCGGCCGCAAGGTGGTGCGCCAGCAGGCCTCCATCGAGGGACGCGGCTGACGCCATGGACCGCATCCCGATCCTCAAGCTGGGTGGCGCCCTCATCGTCACCATCCAGGTCGACATGCACGACCGCCTCGCCCTCGCGCTGGAGGAGGACCTCACCGCGATGATCGCGCGCACCGGCGCACGCGGCGTCCTGCTCGAGATCTCGGCGCTGGAGATCGTCGATTCCTTCATCGGGCGCATGCTGGTGAGCATCGCCGCCGTCTCGCGCGTCCTCGACGCGGAGACGGTCGTGGCCGGCATGCGGCCGGCGGTCGCCATCACCCTGGTCGAGCTCGGCCTGGAGCTGACCGGCATCAAGACCGCCCTCAACGTCGAGCGCGGCATGGCGCTGATCCGGGCGCGGCTCGCCGAGGAGGAGGACGGCTGCGGGGGCGACCGTGAAGGCCACGAAGGCTGAGCCCCCCAAGGCCGAGACCCTCGCGATCCGCTCGGGCGACGACGTCGTGCGGGTGCGCCAGCGGGTCCGCGCGCTCGCCATCGAGATCGGCCTCGGGCTCGTCGACCAGACCAAGATCGTCACCGCCGCGAGCGAGCTCGCGCGCAACACCCTCGACTACGGCGGGGGCGGCCACGTCCACGCGGAGATCGTCCAGGCCGGGACGCGCAGGGGCCTGCGCCTGACCTTCGAGGATCAGGGCCCCGGCATCGCCGACATCGATCAGGCGATGACCGACCACTACACTTCCGGCGGCGGGCTCGGCCTCGGTCTGGGCGGCGCCAAGCGGCTCTCGAACGAGTTCCACATCGCGTCGACCCCCGGAGCCGGCACCCGCGTGACGATCGCGCGGTGGAAGTGAGCATGCACCGGATCACCGTGACGGAAGCGAGCCAGGTGGCCGAGGCGCGGCGGCGCGCCGTCGCCGTGGCGCAGGGCATCGGCTTCGACGAGACCGCGGCCGGACGCGTGGCCCTGGTCGTCACCGAGCTCGCCACCAACGTCGTCAAGTACGGCGTGCCGGGCGAGGTCCTGGTGGGCACCTACGAGGACGGGACCGGCTCGGGGGTCGAGATCCTCGCCCTCGACAAGGGCAACGGTTGCCAGGATCTCGGCCTCGCCCTGCGCGACGGCCATTCCACCGGCGGCAGCGCCGGCGAAGGGCTCGGCGCGGTGCGTCGCCTTTCCGACGCCTTCGACATCGTCTCCCGGCCCGGCCTCGGCACCGCGGTGCTGGCGCGCCTGTCGATCGACAGGACGCGCACCCCGGACGGCGTGCCCGGCTTCGGCGCGGTGACGGTGCCGCTGAAGGGCGAGACCGCCAACGGCGACGCCTACGCCGTGCGCGAGCGCGACGACGGCTGGACCGCCATCGTGTCGGACGGCCTCGGCCACGGGCCGGAGGCCGCCAAGGCGTCCGAGGAGGCCCTCAAGCTGTTCCGGCGCCATCGCGACGAGCCGCCCGCCGCGATCCTCGCCGCCATCCACGCGGGCCTCTCCCACACCCGCGGCGGCGCGATCTCCGTCGCGCGCTACGCCCGGGATCGCGCCACCCTCGCGCTGGCCGGCATCGGCAACGTCGCCGGGGCGGTGGTCTCCGGCGCGGCGATGAAGCGGACGGTCAGCCTGGCCGGGACGGCCGGCCACGCGGCCCGGCGGATCCAGGAGTTCGAGTACCCGATGCAGGCGCGGGACCTGTTCGTGCTCTGCTCCGACGGCATCGCGACGGGCTGGTCCCTCGACGCCCATCCGGGCCTCGCCGGCGCCCACCCGACCCTCGTGGCCGGGGTCATCCTGCGCGACTTCGCCCGCGCCCGCGACGACGCCACCGTGCTCGTCGTGCGGGGGGACCCGGCATGAGGTGGCCGCTGCTCTCGAGCCTGGTCGAGCACGAGGACGACATCATCGCGGTGCGCCAGCGGGTGCGCGGGCTGGCCGAGCGCCTCGGCTTCGGCGTCCAGGACCAGACCCGGATCGCCACGGCCCTGTCCGAGATCGCGCGCAACGCCTACGGCTACGCCGGCGGCGGACGGGTCGAGTACGGCCTCGACACGGTGGAGGGCGGCCAGATCCTGCTGATCCGCGTCCGCGACGCGGGGCCCGGCATCCCGCATCTCGATGCCATCCTGGAGGGGCGCTACCGCTCGACCACCGGGCTCGGCATCGGCATCACCGGGTCGCGCCGGCTGATGAACCGCTTCGAGATCGAATCCGTCGTCGACCACGGCACGATGGTGACGTTCGGGATGCGGCTGCCGTTCGGCTCCGAGACCTTCACGGGGCGCCGGCTGACCACCCTGGCCGACGACGTCGCCCGGGCCCGGACGGACGAGCCGGCGACCGCCATGCGCGAGCAGAACCGCGAGCTCCTGCGCAGCCTCGCCGAGCTCGCCGAACGCGAGGAGGAAGCCCAGCGCCTGAACCGGGAGCTGTCCGACACCAACCGGGGCGTGGTGGCGCTCCACGCGGAGCTGGAGGCGCAGGCCGCCCTCCTCCGCGAGGCGGGGGCCCTCCTCGAGAGCCAGGTGGCGGCCCGCACCGCCGAGCTCGCCGCGGCGAACGCCCGGCTCCTCGCCGAGGCGGCCGAGCGCGAGCGGATGGAGCAGGACCTCCGGCAATCGCAGAAGCTCGAGGCGGTCGGCCAGCTGACCGGCGGCGTGGCGCACGACTTCAACAACCTGCTGACCATCATCCGCTCGTCCGTCGACTTCCTGCGCCGGCCGGACCTGCCCGAGGACCGGCGTAAGCGCTACATGGACGCCGTCTCCGACACGGTCGACCGCGCCGCCAAGCTCACCGGGCAGCTCCTGGCCTTCGCCCGCCGGCAATCCCTCAAGCCGGAGGTGTTCGAGGTCGGCGCGTGCCTGAACGGCGTGGCCGAGATGCTCGACACCATCACCGGCGCGCGCATCCGCGTCCGGGTCGAGGCGTCGGACAGGCCGGCCCTGGTGCGCGCCGACCTCAACCAGTTCGAGACGGCCCTGGTGAACATCGCCGTCAACGCCCGCGACGCGATGGACGGCAGCGGGACGCTGACGATGCGGGTGGCGGCCGGGCAGGCCATGCCGACGATCCGGGGCCATGCCGGCTCGCGCGGGCCGTTCGCAGCGGTCTCGCTCGCCGACACCGGCTCGGGCATTCCCCTCGACGTGCTCGGGCGCATCTTCGAGCCGTTCTTCACCACCAAGGACATCGGGCGCGGCACGGGGCTCGGGCTCTCCCAGGTGTTCGGCTTCGCCAAGCAGTCCGGCGGCGACGTCGACGTGACGAGCGAGATCGGCCGGGGCACGACCTTCACCCTCTACCTGCCCGAGGTCTCGTCGGAGGCGGTCGAGGCCGCCGTCGCCGACCCCGACGCCGCCCTGTCGCCGGCGGGGCTGGGCCAGCGCATCCTGCTCGTGGAGGACAACCTCGAGGTCGGCGCCTTCTGCTCGCAGATCCTCGAGGACCTCGGTTACGCGCCCGAATGGGTGGTCAACGCGGAGGAGGCGCTCGTGCGCCTCGGGACGGACGGGGCCGGCTTCCGGGCCGTCTTCTCCGACGTCGTCATGCCCGGCATGGGCGGCATCGAGCTCGCCAAGGCGTTGCGCCTCCGCATCCCGGCCCTGCCGGTGGTGCTGGCCTCGGGCTACAGCCACGTGCTCGCCCGCGAGGACAGCCACGGCTTCGAGCTGCTGCACAAGCCCTACTCGGCCGCGCAGGTCGGCCGGGTCCTGCGCCGGATCATCGGCACCGCATCCCCGGCCCCCGACCCCCCGGAGCACGGCCGATGACGCAGGATCAGACGGCGCCCGCCGCGCTGTCCGAGCGCGACCGCTCGCCGCCCTCGCGGAGTACGGGATCCGCGACAAGCTCGACATGCGCCGGGCTCTCGGCGCGAACGGGCTGTCCTGACATCCGATACGGCGGACACCGAGGTCCGTGGGAGCGTCGTCCGGCCGTCGGCCGGACTCGTCTCGCACCGACAGATCACACGTCGAGGTTGGCCACGCTGAGCGCGTTCTCCTGGATGAACTCGCGCCGGGGCTCGACCACGTCGCCCATCAGCTTGACGAACAGGTCGTCGGCGTCGGTGGTGTCCTTGACCTTGACCTGGAGCAGCGAGCGGATGTCGCGGTCGAGCGTCGTCTCCCACAGCTGCTGCGCGGTCATCTCGCCCAGGCCCTTGTAGCGCTGGAGCTGGAGCCCCTTCCGGCCGAACGCCATCACCGCCTCGAACAGCGCGACCGGCCCGTGCAGGACCGTCGATTCGCCCTTGCGCGAGAAGGTGACCGGCTCGCCGTAGATCTCGCGGAGCGCGTCGGCGCGGTCGGCGAGGCGGCGCGCCTCCTGCGAGGCGATGAGGCCGGCATCGAGCGTCGCGACCTGGCGCACGCCGCGCAGCGTGCGCCCGAAGACGTAGCCGCCCTCCGACGCCTCGCCCTGCCAGCCCTGCTCGATGTCGTCGGCGATGGCGTCGAGGCGCCTGGCCGTCACGTCGGCCAGGACCTCGGCCTCGCCCGCGTGCTCGGCCGCCTCCGGCCGGAAGGCGCCGGCCAGCACCGCCTGCTCGACCACCGAGCGGTCGTAGCGGGTGTGCAGGCCGAGCAGGATGCCGCGGAAGGTGCGGGCCTCCTCGACCAGCGTCTTGAGCTGCGGGCCGCCGAAGGCCGCGCCCGAGGCCAGCGTCAGGGTCGCGCCCTCGACGCCCTGGTCGATCAGGTAGTCCTCGAGGGCGCGCTCGTCCTTGAGGTAGAGCGCCTTGCGCCCGCGCTCGGCTTTGTAGAGCGGCGGCTGGGCGATGTAGAGGTGGCCGCGCTCGATCAGCTCCGGCATCTGCCGGAAGAAGAAGGTCAGGAGCAGGGTGCGGATGTGCGAGCCGTCCACGTCCGCGTCGGTCATGATGATGATGCGGTGGTAGCGCAGCTTGTCCGGGTTAAAGCCCTCGCGGTCGGTCGAGGACCGCCCGATCCCGGCCCCGAGCGCGGTGATCAGCGTGCCGATCTCGGCCGAGCCGAGCATCCGGTCGGCGCGCACGCGCTCGACGTTGAGGATCTTGCCCCGCAGCGGCAGCACCGCCTGGAAGGTGCGGTCGCGGCCCTGCTTGGCCGAGCCGCCGGCCGAGTCGCCCTCGACCAGCAGGATCTCGCACTTGCTCGGGTCGCGCTCCTGGCAGTCGGCGAGCTTGCCCGGCAGCGAGGCGATGTCGAGCGCGCCCTTGCGGGTCACGGTCTCGCGCGCCTTGCGCGCGGCCTCGCGGGCCGAGGCCGCCAGGATCACCTTGCCCATCACCGACCGGGCCTGGGACGGGTTCTCCTCCAGCCAGTTCGACAGGCCCTCGTTCAGCACGTTCTCCACCGCCGGGCGCACCTCGGAGGAGACGAGCTTGTCCTTGGTCTGCGACGAGAACTTCGGGTCCGGCACCTGCACCGAGATCACCGCGGTCAGGCCCTCGCGGCAATCCTCGCCGGTGAGGGTGATCTTCTCGCGCTTGGCGATGCCCGACGATTCCGCGTAGCCGGTGATCTGGCGGGTCAGCGCGGCGCGGAACCCCGCCATGTGGGTGCCGCCGTCGCGCTGCGGGATGTTGTTGGTGAAGGGCAGCACCGTCTCGTTGAACGAGTCGTTCCACCAGAACGCCACCTCGACGCGGATGCCGTCGCGCTCCGAGCGCACCATGACGGGCTTGGACACGCCCTCGATCGGCTTGCGCGAGCGGTCGAGGTAGCGCACGAACGCCTCGATCCCGCCCTCGTAGTACAGCTCCTCGCGCCGGTGCTCGGGGTGGCGCGCGTCGGTCAGCACGATCCGGACGCCGGAATTGAGGAAGGCGAGCTCGCGCAGGCGCTTCTCCAGCGTCGCGAAGTCGAACTCGATCATCGTGAAGGTGTCGGTGGAGGGCAGGAAGCTGACCTCCGTCCCCTTCCGCCCGTTGCCGGGGCCGAGGACCTTGAGCGGGGCCACGGCGTCGCCGTGGCGGAACTCCATCGTGTGCTCCTTGTCGTTGCGCCAGATGCGCAGGCGCAGCCACTGCGACAAGGCGTTGACGACCGAGACGCCGACGCCGTGCAGGCCGCCCGAGACCTTGTAGGAATTCTGGTCGAACTTCCCGCCGGCGTGGAGCTGGGTCATGATGACCTCGGCCGCCGAGACGCCCTCCTCCTTGTGGATGTCCACCGGGATGCCGCGGCCGTTGTCCGAGACCGTGCAGGAGCCGTCGGCGTTCAGCGTCACGGTCACGAGGTCGGCATGGCCCCCCAGGGCCTCGTCGATGGCGTTGTCCACCACCTCGTAGACCATGTGGTGCAGGCCCGAGCCGTCGTCGGTGTCGCCGATATACATGCCGGGGCGCTTGCGCACGGCATCCAGGCCCTTGAGCACGCGGATCGACTCCGCGCCGTAGGCGTCGACGAATTCGGCGGGGGGCACGGCGCCCTGGGACAGGTCGTTCGGGTTCTGGTCAGACATCAAGGTCCTCGGGCAGGCGGGTCCGAGCGCGAGGGTCCGGCGCCCGCTTGGGAGCAGCCCCGCCTGCGATTCGATCAGTCCGCCTCATATAGGCGTTCCGCCTTGAAATTGCATCGTTTCCAGGCTTGCACGGCCTGGCTCGGTCCCGTGTTCTGACGCGGCCGCCTTAACGTCGGGTTAGGCCTGAATCCCGCCGGCCGACGCCGCGTCGAGGCGTGCGATCGCATCGGGCGGGAGGCGCAGCGTGGCGGCCCCGATCAGCTCGTCGAGCTGCGCCACCGAGGTCGCGCTGGCGATCGGCGCGGTGATGCCGGGGCGCGCCATGATCCAGGCGAGCGCCACCTGCGCCGGGCTGGCGCCGTGCTCGGCGGCGACCGCATCGAGCACGCCGAGCAGCGCGAAGCCCTTCGGCGTCAGGTACTTCGACACCCGGTTCTCGCGGGCGCGGCCGGCGGCGGACTCCGCCGAGCGGTACTTGCCGGTGAGGAAGCCGGCCGCGAGCGAGAAGTAGCCGATCACGCCGAGCCCGGCCTCGCGGCAGACCGGCTCGAGCTCGGCCTCGTAGCCGCGCTCGGCCAGGCTGTAGTCGGGCTGCAGGCATTCGTAGCGCGGCAGGCCCGCGCGTTCCGCGACGGCCAGCGCCTCGCGCAGGCGCGCGGCGGAAAAATTCGAGGCGCCGATCGCCCGCACCTTGCCCGCCTGGATCAGGCGCTCGTAGGCGCGCAGCGTCTCCTCCTGCGGGGTCGCCGCGTCGTCGGCATGCGACTGGTACAGGTCGATCCGGTCGGTCCGGAGCCGGCGGAGCGAGGCCTCGCAGGCCTCGGCGATGCGCGCGGGCGCGAGGCCGGTCCTGCCCCCGCCCATGTCCATGCCGACCTTGGTCGCCAGCACGACCTTGTCCCGCGTGCCGCGCGCGGCGAACCAGCGGCCGATCACCGCCTCCGACTCGCCGCCCGCATGCCCGGGGGCCCAGCGCGAGTAGACGTCGGCCGTGTCGACGAAGTTCAAGCCCGCGTCGACGAAGCGGTCGAGGATCGCGAAGGACGTGGTCTCGTCGGCCGTCCAGCCGAAGACGTTGGCGCCGAGGCACAACGGGGCGACGGACAGGCCGGAGCGGCCGACGGGGCGCGTTTCCATGGCGCTCAACCCTGCAGGAACGGGTTCGAGACCCGCTCCTCGCCGAGCGTCCCGGTGGGTCCGTGGCCGGGGATGAAGGCGAGGTCGTCGCCGAGCGGCAGCACCTTCTCACGGATCGCGCGGATGAGCTGGTCGTGGTTGCCGCCCGGCAGGTCGGTGCGCCCGACCGAGCCCTTGAACACCACGTCGCCGACCAGGGCGAAGCGCGCGTCGCGGCTGACGAACACCACGCTGCCGGGCGAATGGCCGGGGGCATGCAGGATGTCGAAGGCCAGCGGCCCGACGGTCACGGCGTCGCCCTCGTCGAGCCAGCGGTCGGGCACGACCGCGCGGGCGCCGTCGATGCCGTAGTTGGCGCCGGTCTCGGGCAGCGAGTCGAGGAGGTAGCGGTCGGCCTCGTGCGGGCCCTCGATCGGCACGCCGAGGCGCTCGCGCAGCTCGGCCGCGCCGCCGGCATGGTCGATATGCCCGTGCGTCAGCAGGATCTTCTCCACGCTCACGCCCTGCTCGGCGATCGCCGCCTCGATCCGGTCGAGGTCGCCGCCGGGATCGACCACGGCGCCGACCTTGGTCGCGGCATCCCAGATCAGGGTGCAGTTCTGCTGGAAGGGCGTGACCGGGATGATCCCGACGCGGGGCGTGCCTGGCATGGTGGTCCGTTCACCGAGTGGAGGGTGGAAGCGCCGCCCGTTCTAACCCCGATCGGGTCGAGCCGCACCCCGGGGGGCGGCCGCACCGCAGGAGCGCTTGTATCCGAAATGCGACGGCTCGGCCGATTCATCGCGCGTGCGCCGCCGCCGGCTGGTTGGTTGACGGTGCAACCGATACAACTTTGTGCACAATCCGTCGTCCGTCTCGCCTTCGTCCGTCTCGCGGATCTGCGCCGTGCCCGTGCCGCCCGCCTTCGTCGACATCGCCGCGCGGTTGCCGGTCGCGCCGCGCGTCGACCGCACCGGGTGACCGCGATGGCGTTCCGGCGCTTGCGGGAGCGCGTCCGCCTCCGCCGGATCGTGCCCGCCCTGATGCTGGCCCAGCTCGTATCCGCGGCGGCTGGGGCGGAGGCCGCGGCAAGGCCGGAGGCGGAGATCCAACCCGGATCGGACGACGGCGTCACCCTCGACACGCTCTCCGTCGTCGGCGAGGCCCGCCCCGACGAGCCCCGCGACTTCGGCGTGTCCGCTCCGCCCGGATCGGCCCCGAGCCCGATCGAGAACCCCGTCGGCCAGGTGGTGACGTCGATCGGGCGCGCGCGGGCGCGATCGACGACCGGCCGCCGACGGGGATCGGCGCCGTGCTCGCCAACAGCCCCGGCGTCACCGTCCGCCATGGGCTCGGCGGCCGCGACGTGGTGATCTCGATCCGCGGCAACAACGCCCGCTCCACCGGCATCACCCGCAACATGGTGGTGCTGGAGGATGGGTTCCTGGTGACGCAGGCCGACGGCGCCTCGCGCTTCGACCTGTCGGATCCCCGCGCCTATTCGCGGATCGACGTGTTCCGCGGGCCGCAATCGGCCCTGTTCGGCAACTATGCCAGCGGCGGCGCGCTGGCCTTCCGCACCCGCACCGGCCGCGAGATCGACGGCGCCGAGGTCGCGGTCGACGCCGGCAGCTTCGGCGTCCTGAACACGTCCTTCGCCGTCGGCCAGGCGAGCGGCCCGTTCGAGATCAGCCTGTTTTCCAGCGACGCACGCGGCAACGGCTACCAGGGCCATGCGAGCTTCGACACCCAGACCGTCAACCTGCTGGCGAGCTACACCCCGAGCCCGGACGACCGCTTCACCCTCAAGGTGATCGACAACGTGGTCTCCACCGGGCTGCCGGCGCGCGCGTCGCTGAACCAGTTCACCCTCAACCCGTACCAGCGCGGCTGCGAGACCGCCGCGACGGCGGCGCCCGGCTGCGCGACGGTCGCGATCCTGCGCAACGGCATCTTCGGACGGACCGTGGCGGTGACCGCCGACGAGGGCGGCTTCGGGCGCGACGACCGCCGCACCGTCGTCGCCGGCCGCTGGGAGCACCACGTCGACGCGCAGACGACTTGGCGCGTCCAGGCCGGCTACGACGAGCGCCGCTACGACCAGCCGTTCTACACCCTGGCGGGCCGCGCCAGCCTGCCCTCGGTCAACCTCGCCGCCGACCTGACCCGGCGCGGCGAGCTGTTCGGGCTGGCCGCCACCGGCTACCTCGCGCTGAGCTACGACACCATCGACATCCGCGCGCCCACCTTCAACCGGGCGGCCTACGGGGGACCGCGGATCGGCGCGCCGATCGGCCTGCAGGAGGCGATGCAGGACAACCTCGGCGGCCGGGCACGGGCCGAGATCGCCGTGTCCGACCGCTGGACCGCCGTGCTCGGGATCGGCGCGACGCGGACCGCGATCGCCGGGCGCAACACCACCTTCGCCTACACGGCCGCCGGCGCCGCCTCCGCCGTCACCGGGGTCGACCCGACCTACGTCAACGTCGCGCCCGACCTGATCCTCGTGTACCGGCCGGATGCGGACTGGGCCCTGCGCGGCCGGGTCGCCGCCGGCTACGCGACGCCGTCGGTCGGCAACCTGTTCGTCACGCCGGCCGGCATCCCCGGCGACAACACCGGGCTCCGGTCGCAGCGGAACCTCGGCTTCGACCTCGGCGCGGACTGGTTCCCGACGGCGGGCGTGCGCGTCAGCCTCACCGGCTTCTACGAGCTCTTCCGCAACGAGCTGGTCGGCCAGTCGCCGGGGGCGGGGCTCCTGTCCTACACCTTCAACGTGCCGGCCTCGGAGCACCGCGGCATCGAGCTCGGGGCGGAGGCGGCGCTCGGCTCGGGCTGGCGCGGCACGCTGGCCTACACCTTCGACGCCCAGGTCTACACGCGGTTCGTCGAGCGCCTCGCGGCCGGCCCGCTCACCGCCGCGTTCGACCGGGCCGGCAACCGCATCGTCGGCGTGCCGGAGCACCAGCTCCTCGCCCGGATCGGATACGACGTGCCGGCCGGGCCGCTCGCCGGCCTCGGCGCCTACGCCGAGGCGGTGGCGCAGGACGGATCCTTCCTCGACAACGCCAACCTGCTGCGGGTGTCGGGCTTCGCGGTCCTGAACCTCAACGTCCACTACGCGACGGCGCTCGTCGGCGACGTCCGGCGCCTCGACCTCTACGGCGAGGTCCGCAACGTCCTCGACACCGCCTATGTCGGCGCCGCCAACCCGCTGGCGAACACGCTGAGCCCCGTCACCGGCCTGCAGAACGGCCGCGCCGTGCTCGCGAACACGAGCGGCACGATCTTCGCCGGCCCGCCGCGGACCTTCATGACCGGGATGCGACTGCGATTCTGAGCCTCGTCGCGCGCGGTCGATGGGGCGCGCGGGAGGACGATGCTCTCGGGGTCTCGCTCAGTCGGCCGCCCCGCCCTTCGGCCGGCGGAAGCCGTCGTGGAGCGCCAGCATCTCCGCCATGCCCAGCGCCCGGCTGCTCCACCGGGTCTCGGCGGTGTTCACCTGGGTGAAGCGGTCGTGCGAGCGGCCGCCATAGGCGCCGAACAGCACCAGCGCCTCCGCGCCGTCGGGCGCCGGGCGGTCGATCCGGTAGGAGGGCGGGCCGCCCTTCGCGGTCACCCCGATCCGCACCACGGCGTCGCCGAAATGCTTCTGGCACATCCGCATGGTGGCGAGCACCGCGCGGAGATAGGCCTCGCCGTCCTCGAGGTCGGGCAGCACGTCGGCGATGGTCGCGTCGGGCGAAAGTGGGGGGCGTCGGGGCATCGGGTTCTCGCTTCCCGGTCTCCCCTACCCTGCCGCGGCGGCAAGCGCGAGGCGCCGGTCAGGTCGGCTTGCGCTTCAGTAGCGCGTCGAGCCCGCCGACCCGGAACCAGTGATAGCCGTAGCCCTCCAGGTAGAGGCCGTGGCGCCCGGCATCGTCCGCCTCGCTGCGCTCGCCCGTGAGCAGGTCGATCAGCAGCAGGCCGTCCGGCGCGGGGACGCCGGTGTCGAGCGCGACCTCGGTCGGGCCGGGCCCGAGGTTGTGGAGGCACAGCACCGCGTTGCCGCGCCAGTCGTAGCGGAGCGCCAGCACGGCCGGCTGGCCGGTCTCGAGCGCGGTGACATCGCCCCAGCCGATCTCCGGCGCCTCCTTGCGCAGGCGGATGATGCTCTGCATCCAGTTGAGGAGCGAGCCGGTCTCGTGGCGCTGGTCCGCGACGTTGACGTGCGCGTAGCCGTAGGCGCCGTGGTCGATCGGCGGCATGGTCGGCGTCGCCGACCGGGTGAAGCCGCCCTGCGCCTCGGGCGTCCACTGCATCGGCGTGCGGGCGCAGTCGCGCTCCTTCAGGGTCAGGTCGTCGCCCATGCCGATCTCGTCGCCGTAGCGCAGCACCGGGGTGCCGGGCAGCGTGAACATCAGCGAGTAGGCCAGCCGGATGCGGCGCGGGTCGCCGTCGAGCATCGGCGCGAAGCGGCGCCGGATGCCGCGGTCGTAGAGCTGCATGCCCTTGTCGGGGCCGAACCTCTCGAAGACGGTCTGGCGCTGCTTCTCGGTGAGGCGACCGAGGTCGAGCTCGTCGTGGTTCCTCAGGAAGATGCCCCACTGGCAGGAGAGCGGCCGGGGCTTGGTCCGCTCGATCGCCTTGACGAGCGGCCGCGCGTCGTGGGCCGCCAGCGCGTAGAAGGTCGCCTGGTTGACCTGGAAGTTGAACATCATGTGCGTGCGGTCGGCGTCGTCGCCGAAATAGTCGAGGTCCTGGCGGGGCAGGATGTTGGCCTCGGCCAGGATGATCGCGTCGCCCTTGCGCCATTGCAGGAACTCGCGGAAGTCGCGCAGCATGTCGAACTGCTCGCGCGGCGCGCCCGTCACGTCGGCGCCCTTCTCGGCGATGACGAAGGGCACCGCGTCCATGCGGAAGCCCGAGACCCCGAGCTCGATCCAGAAGCCCATGATCTTCAGGATCTCGGCCAGCACGGCGGGGTTGGCCGTGTTCAGGTCTGGCTGGAAGTCGAAGAAGCGGTGGAAGTAGTAGGCGCCCGCCGCCTCGTCCCAGGTCCAGGTCGTCGTCTGGACGCCGGGAAACACCATGCCTTCGTCGGCGTTGGCCGGCTTCTCCTTCGACCAGACGTACCAGTCGCGATAGGGCGAATCCGGGTCGGAGCGGGCGGATTGGAACCAGCGGTGCTGGTCCGAGGTGTGGTTGACCACGAGGTCGATCAGCACCCGCAGGCCGCGCTGCTTGGCGGCGTGGGTGAAGGCCACAAAGTCCCCGAGCGACCCGTAATCCGGGTCGACCCCGTAATGGTCGGCGATGTCGTAGCCGCCGTCGCGCTTCGGCGAGGGCTGGAACGGCATCAGCCACACCGCCGTGACGCCGAGCCCCTGGAGGTAGTCGAGCCGCCGCTCCAGCCCGGCGAAATCGCCGATCCCGTCGCCGTCGGCATCCATGAAGGTGGCGACCGACAGGCAGTAGATGACGGCGTTCTTGTACCAGAGGTCGGTGATCATCGGGCCTCGCGAGGTCGAAGGGGGCCCGACGCGCGCGGCGGGACGGAGGAAGCCGGCCGGTCCGCTACTTCCGCGCATGCTCCATGTAGGCGCGCAGCACGGCGTTGATCCGGGTCTGATATCCGCGTCCCTGGCCCTGGAAGAAGGCCAGGACGTCGGCGTCGAGCCGGATGGTCATCGGCTTCTTGCGCGACTCGGGGTGGAACACCGCCTTGCTCCAGTCGATCTCCAGCCCCGCCTCGTCGGGGTCGGAGGCGACCGCGGCCTCGACCTCGGCATCGGTCATGGCCTTCACGGCCTCCCAGTCTGTCCGGTCCTCGCCGTCCCTCCGCATCGCGGTCAGTTCCTCAGCCGTATAGCTGACGATATGCGGCTCGTTCCTCATGACGTGCCCTCCGGAGTGAGATCGCGCGACGCCGATCGCCGCGCCATGTCCAGACCAGGGCGACGAACACCCCGTCGAGTTCGGCGACGGTGATCATGCGCGGCTCGGGCGCATGCGTCGACGGCAGGTCGAGCCGGGCGCGACCGTCGAACAGGAGGTCCGCCCTGACGAAATCGAGCCGGTGCTTGGCAAGGTTGCCGAGCCGCTCGGCCTCGTCCCACTCGAACATCGCAGCGCACCGTAACGTGTCCATACGAGGCGTCAATACGCAGCCGCGCACAAGCCCGGGGCGAGGCACGCTCCTTAAAACAGCCGCGTTGTGCACGCCCTGTTCAGGGCGACGCCCGCAGGTTCGGGGCGCACGTGGAAGAGCCCGGTGCCCCGGATTTCATGAACACCATCCTGATCAAGCTGTTCGCGACCGCCCTGACGCTGAGCCAGGTCACGACCAAGCCCGATGCGGTAAGGACCCGGTTCGACCCTGCCGTCGACGGTCCGCAGGTCGTGCAGATCCTGCGCGACGGCTGCGCGCACATGCGAAAAGCCTTCGACATCGAGGACATCAACCTCGACGAGCTGATCTCCACCGCGATGGAGGACCCGAGCGCGGTGGCGGGGCCGGCGGCGCCGAAGATCCTGCACGGGCTCGACATCGGCGAGCTGAACACGAGCTACAAGCAGTTCTGCAAGGGCGAGAACCCCAAGGCCTCGCCGTTCGACGCCCGCGAGGTGATCGAATTCTACAACAAGGCGACCACCGACCTGCCGACCGCCGAGGCCCTGCGCGACAAGGCGCTGCCGGGCATGACCCGCATCCTCGACGCCTCGGGAAAGCCCTTCGCCGAGACCTTCGAGCCGAACGGCCGCCGCCTCGTCGTGCCGATCGGCGACGTGCCGCAACTGGTCCGACAAGCTTTCATCGCCGCCGAGGACAAGCGCTTCGAGAGCCACCACGGCATCGACGAGCGCGGGGTGATCCGCGCCTTCATCGGAAACCTCGCCGCCCCGGGCCGCCCGGCCGGCGGCTCGACCATCACGCAGCAGGTGGTGAAGAACCTCTCGGTGGGCGACGACGTCACCTACGAGCGCAAGATCCGCGAGATGATCGTCGCCTCCCGCCTGGAGCGCATCCTCGGCAAGCCGCAGATCCTCGGGCTCTACCTCAACGGGATCTATCTCGGCCGCGGCGCCTACGGCATCGAGATGGCCGCCAGGAGCTATTTCGGGAAGTCGGTGGGCGAGCTCACCCTGCCCGAGGCGGCGCTTCTCGCCGGCATGCCGAAGGGCCCCAACTTCTACAGCCCCGACAAGTACCCCGAGCGCGCCCGCGAGCGCCGCGCCTACGTGCTCGCCCGCCTCAAGGAGGAGGGGGCGATCACCGAGGCCGAGATGGCGGCGGCCGTCGCCTCCGACCTCGGGCTGAAGCCGATCGAGACCGCGCGGCGGGATTCAGGGTTCTACGTGGTCGATCATCTCACCCGCGAGGCCCGCACCTTCGCCGGCCTCGATTCGCTCACCGCTTCGTCCTTCACCGTGCGCTCGACCATCAATGCCGGGCTGCAGCGGGCGGTCGAGGGCGCGCTGCAGGACGGGCTGGCGAATTACGAGCGCGGCACCGGGCGCCAGACCTTCTCCGGGCCGGAGTTCAACCTCGCCGACAGCGTGCGCAAGCTCGGGGCGGCGACGCCCGCCCCCGAGGCGGCACCGCAATCGCTGCCGGGCGTGACCGGGGCGGAGGCGAAACCCGAGGCGGCGAAGGCGGCCGTCGGCAGGCCGG
>NZ_VRVH01000520.1:0-1793 GCF_008040095.1 Methylobacterium sp. WL6
GCGGCACGCGCGGCGGCCATCCTGGTGGTGGACGACGACGCCGAGGTCCGGCACGTCACCGCCTCGTTCATCAACGGGTTCGGTTACGACGAGATCGAGGCCTCGGACGGCGCGGCCGCGCTTGCGCTGATGGAGCAGCGCCGCTTCGACCTCGTGGTCGCCGACCTCGCGATGCCCGGCATGACCGGCGTCGAGCTGGCGGCCGAGGTGCGGAGCCGCTGGTCCGAGGTCCCGGTGCTGATCCTGACGGGGCACGCGGAAGCGGTCGAGATCCCGCCCGACCTGCCGGTGCTGACGAAGCCGTTCCAGTCGGCCGAGCTCGCCCGCCGCGTCTCCTTGCTGCTGGGCGACGCGCCCGGCACCTGACGCGTCGGCCCGGCCGTCCGTCCCGACGGAAACGCGTTCGAAGCGCGTCCGTCCCCGAGAAACGCCGGCCTCGACCGTATGCGCTCGCCGCATCGCGGTCGTCCCGGGACGAGCATCGCGCAACGGCCTCGGGCCAACGAAAAAGGCGGCCTCTCGGCCGCCTTTCTTCGAACTCGTGCTGTCGAGGCGCCGATCAGGCCGCTTCGCTCTCGCCGCCGAGCACCGGGCCCGAATCCTTGCCGCGGGCGCTGACGTCGCGGTCGACGAACTCGATCACGGCGAGCGGGGCGTTGTCGCCCTTGCGGAAGCCGGCCTTCATGATGCGGCAGTAGCCGCCCGGACGGGCCGTGTAGCGCGGGCCAAGCACCGTGAAGAGCTTCTTGACCATGTCGTGGTCGCGGATCTGCGACATGGCGAGACGGCGGGTGTGGACGCTGTCGATGCGGCCGAGCGAGATCAGCTTCTCGATGACCGGGCGCAGGTCCTTGGCCTTCGGCAGCGTGGTGATGATCTGCTCGTGCTTGATCAGCGCGGCGGACATGTTGGCGAACATCGCCTTGCGGTGCTCGGTGGTGCGGTTGAAACGACGACCGCGGAATCCGTGACGCATGTTGGCTCTCCTGGTTTTTGCGGTCGCCGTGCCACGGTACGACCGTCATCTTCAAGGCAAATAGGGAGTAGCGAGTAGCGAATAGAGTGCAGCGGAACCGGGGCGCCCTATGGACACCCCTATTCGCTACTCCTACTCGCCATTCGCCCTCAGTAGTGCTCCTCGAAGCGCTTGGCGAGATCCTCGATGTTCTCCGGCGGCCAGCCGGGGATGTCCATCCCGAGGTGCAGACCCATCCCGGCCAGCACTTCCTTGATCTCGTTGAGCGACTTGCGGCCGAAGTTCGGGGTGCGCAGCATCTCGCCCTCGGACTTCTGGATGAGGTCGCCGATGTAGACGATGTTGTCGTTCTTCAGGCAGTTCGCCGAACGCACAGAAAGCTCGAGCTCGTCGACCTTCTTGAGCAGCGCCGGGTTGAAGGGCAGCTGCGGCGCGAGCGGCGCGGCCTCCTCCTTGCGCGGATCCTCGAAGTTCACGAACACCTGGAGCTGGTCCTGGATGATGCGCGCCGCGTAGGCCAGCGCATCCTCCGGCGACACCGCACCGTTGGTCTCGACGGTCATCGTCAGCTTATCCTTGTCGAGATCCTGGCCCTCGCGGGTGGTCTCGATGCGGTAGCTGACCTTGGTCACCGGCGAGAACAGCGCGTCCACCGGGATCAGGCCGATCGGCGCGTCCTCGGGGCGGTTGCGCTCGGCCGGCACGTAGCCCTTGCCGGTGGCGACCGTGAACTCCATCCGGATCTCGGCGCCGTCGTCCAGCGTGCAGATCACGAGGTCGGGGTTCAGGATCTGGATGTCGCCGACCGTGCCGATGT
>NZ_VRVH01000521.1:0-1786 GCF_008040095.1 Methylobacterium sp. WL6
CTGCGCCCGCACCGGGCTGACCCGCAACCAGGCCTACATGCTGTGCTCGCTCGCCGGAAACCTGCGCATCACCCAGACGGTCGACGGCAACAAGGGCGTCCACATGCTCATGCCCAAGACCGCCCTGTGAGCGTTGCCCGGTGCGCGCGCCGGCGCCGATCGATAAACCCGGTCAGCGCCCGGGCGTGGGCGTGGCGTCGCCGCGCGGGCGCATCATGTCGATGAAGGCCTCCAGCACGTTGGCGTAGTCGTCCGTCCAGGGCCGCCGCGTCATGTCGGGGACGACGGGCGTCCAGCCGAGCCGCGCGGCCTCCCGCCGGATCGCCGCATCGCGCGTTGCGATCACCACCATCGCCGGAGCGCGGAAACGCCGTTCGATCGGCTCGACGATCGGGTCGATGCGCTGGAGAAGCGCGAGGCCCTGTTCCGCCGCGGCACGGGCGAGCGCCGGCCGCAGGTCGAAATGCTGGTTGGAGATGTGGAGCGCCAGAACCCCCTGCGCGTCGAGGCGGTCGCGGTAGAGCGCCAGGGCCTCGCCGGTGAGCAGGTGCATCGGGATCGCGTCCGAGGAGAACGCGTCGACGATCAGCACGCGGGTCGGCTCGGTCGCGCGGGCCAGGGTCAGGCGGGCGTCGCCCTGGACGATGCGGGCCGACGGCGCGCAGGCGGAGAGGAAGCGGAACAGGCTCGGATCGTGCGCGATCGTGACGACCACCGGATCGATCTCGTAGAATGTCCAGGCTTCCCCGGCCCGCGCCTGGCAGGCGAGGCTGCCGGCCCCGAGCCCGACCACCGAGACCCGCGGCACCGGCCCGTAGGCGCGGCGGGCGACCTCGAGGACGTCGGCGATGGCGTTGCCGGTGGCGTAGTAGGTCGTCGGCTCCGGCGGCCCGAGAACCGGGCTGCCGTCGTCCTCGCGGATGCGCATGGCGCCGTGCAGGGTCGTGCCGTGCGAGAGCAGGCGGAAGCGTCCCTGCGGATCGGTCTCGATGCGGTGGACCCCGAAGAAGCTGCGGCGGCTCTCGATGTCCTGGATCGTCAGATGCGGCATCGCCAGCACCAGCCCGCAGAACAGGGCGGCAAAGCCGAAGGCCGCCTGCGGTGCGCGCCAGTTCAGCAGCAGGACTGTCATCATCGCGCCCGCTGCAGCGCGCGGCGCCGCGTCGGGAGCGTAGCGAACGAGGATGGCGAGCCCGACCAGCCCGGCAAGCGTCCCGACAAGGCGACGCATCGCCACGATGCCGACGGGGCGGACGCGGACGAAGACGCCGGGACGGCAGGCGAGCGCCGCCACCAGCAGGATCGGATATTCGGCGATCGTCGCAAACAGCCGCGGCGCGACCAGCGCTGCGAACAGGCCACCGAGCATCCCGCCGAGCGAGGTGCAGAGATAGAACTCGGTCAGCCGGCCCGGCTCGGGGCGCAGGCAGAAGACGGCGCGGTGGGCGACGAGGCCGGCGACGAAGCAGAGGCCGAGGCTGAGCGGCAGGTCGACGGCGAAGGGCAGCCGGCCGACCACGGCCGCGCCGAGGGCGATCGCGGTCCCCCAAGCCTGCGCGGCGGCCAGGGGACGGTCCGGCCAGGACGCGAGCGGGCGGAAGGCGATCACGAAGGTCAGGAGGTAGAGCGCCAGCGGCAGCACCCACATCAGCGGGATGGCGGCCACATCCGTGGTGATGTGCGCCGTCACGGCGACGAGCAGGCCGGAGGGGACGGCCGACAGGCCGATCCAGGCGCCGCGCCGCGCCAGGCTCGGAGCCGCGTGCGCCGTGCCGGTCGTCCGCGC
>NZ_VRVH01000522.1:0-1780 GCF_008040095.1 Methylobacterium sp. WL6
TGGCCAAGCTCTACGCGCACTGGATGACGATCAACTACCGCGAGAGCTTCGCCCTGCACGCCTCGAACGGGATCCTGTTCAACCACGAGAGCCCGCTGCGCGGGGTCGAGTTCGTCACCCGCAAGGTGACCGACGGGGTGGCGCGGATCAAGCTCGGGCTGTCCTCCGAGCTGCGGCTGGGCAACATCGACGCCAAGCGCGACTGGGGCCACGCCAAGGACTACACCCGGGCGATGTGGATGATGCTGCAGCAGGACCGGCCGGACGACTTCGTGATCGCCACCGGGCGGACGACGACGGTGCGGGACATGTGCGCGCTGGCCTTCGCCCATGTGGGCCTGGCCATGGACGACCACCTCGTCATCGACGAGAAGCTGTACCGGCCGGCCGAGGTCGAGGTGCTGCTGGGCAACCCGGCCAAGGCCGAGGCCGCCTTCGGCTGGAAGGCCGAGATCCCGCTCGAGGCGATGATCCAGGAAATGGTCGAGGCCGACCTGAAGCGCCTGGGCGGTCGGGTTTGATCAAAGAAGGACAGAGGATGACGGGCTACGTTCCGATCGGCCTGCGCCCGTGAAGCGGATCCTGGTCACAGGGGCCACCGGGTTCGTCGGCCGGCATGCGCTCGCAGCCCTGTCGTCCGGCACCGGGGCGTCGGACCGGATCCTCGGGATCGGTCGCGGAACCCCGGCCTCCTTGCCGGACGGCGTCGCCTTCCGGCAGGTCGACCTGCTGGACGAGGCGGCCTTGAGCGCCTGCGTCGCCGAATTTCGGCCGACCGATGTGCTGCACCTGGCGGCGATTGCCTCGGTGCAGCAATCGGCGGACGCGCCGGGGGAGACGTGGCGGGTCAACCTGATGGGCTTGCTGAACCTCGCCGAGGCGACGGCTCACTCCGCTCCGGGAGCGGGCTTCTTCTTCGTGAGTTCGGGAGAGGTCTACGGTCGGGCGTTTCTCGCGGGCCATGCGCTGACCGAGGACACGCGGCCCGAACCGCAGGGCGCCTACGCCCTCTCGAAATGGTTCGGCGAAACGATCCTGCGCGACGTGCTGGCGCGCTCCGAAGTGCGGCTGGTGATCCTGAGACCGTTCAACCAGATCGGTGCGGGCCAGGACGAGCGCTTCGTGGTGCCGTCATTCGCCTGCCAGATCGCCCGGATCGAGGCCGGCCTGGTGCCGCCGGTGCTGGAGGTGGGCAACCTTGCCGCCGAGCGCGACTTCCTGACCGTCGGCGACGTGGTGCAGGCCTATGTCGACTTGATCGGGCGCGGCGCCGAGATCGTGGACGGGTCGGTGTTCAACATCGCCTCTGGGCGGCCGCGCAGCATCGAAAGCGTGCTCTCGGACCTGCGTCGGCATGCGCGGATCCCCTTCGACGTGCGGGTCGCGAAGGACCGGATGCGGCCGTCGGAGATCCCGGTCGCCGCCGGCGACGCGACGCGGCTGACGGAGGCGACCGGCTGGGTTCCCCGGGGCGACTGGGACGCGGCGCTCGCCGACGTTCTCGCACACGCCCGGGCGGCGATGTAACACGCGACGATGGAACGATCGAATTCATGAGCGGACCGGAAGACATGGGCAACGATCCACGATCGCCTTCGCGTTCGATCCTCCCGGTGATTTTGTGCGGTGGTTCGGGCACGCGTCTGTGGCCGATATCGCGCGAGAGCATGCCGAAGCAGTTCGCGCGGCTGGTGGACGCGTCGGAATCGACGTTCCAGGCCACCGCGCGGCGGGTGGGCGACGCGGCGGTCTTCGCCCGGCCGGCGGTGATCGCGGCGGC
>NZ_VRVH01000523.1:0-1776 GCF_008040095.1 Methylobacterium sp. WL6
GCGCTGTCGGCCGAGCTCGCCGCGCTCACGGGGCGCACCGCCTCGCCGACCGACCTCGATGCGGCGCGGCGCCTGTTCGCCCGCGCGGTCGAGACGCCGGGCGGGCTGAAGATCGAGACGCTGCACGCCCTGTGCGAGCGGCTGCTGCACATGTTCCCGTTCGAGGCCAACGTGCCCGCCCGGTTCGCGGTGCTGGACGAGAACCTGTCGCGCGAGATGTTCGCCAACGAGACCGACCAGGTGCTGGCCGCCGCAATCGGCGGCGACGCGCGGCTCGGCCACGCCCTCGACCTCGTGACGCCGGAGGCGACGGGCGATGCGCTGCGCAAGGCGATCCGGCAGGCCATGGCCGCGCGCACGGTGCTGGCCGCACGGGGCGGGCTGACGCGGCAATTCGCCCGGCTCGGCACCGCCCTCGGCCTCGCCGCGGGTCAGACCGACGCGTCGCTGGTGGAGACGATCCTGAACGGCGGGATCTCCGACAAGCCGGCCTTCGCCGAGCGCCTGCGCACCGGCAAGGCGACCGACGAGAAGCTCGCCGACGGCCTGCTCGCGGCCGAGGCCGCCGACGGCCGGCCGGAGGCGCTCGACCTCTATCGCGCGGTGTTCTTCACCGCCAAGGACGAGCCGAAGGCCGACAAGAGCCTGGGCACCAAGGCGGTGCCCGAGGACGTGCGCGCGGCGCTGATCGACGAGCGCGACCGGCTCGCGCCGCTGTTCGACGCCCTGCGCAGCGCCCGGGCGCTCGCCCGCACCGAGGCGCTGTTCACCCTCGCCGCCGAGATCCACCGCCGGATCGAGGCGCAGAAGGCCAAGCTCGGGGCGCTGGATTTCGACGACCTGATCCACAAGACCCTCGACCTGCTCGCGCGGGTCGACGCCGCCTGGGTGCTGTACAAGCTCGACCGCGGCGTCGACCACGTGCTCGTGGACGAGGCGCAGGACACCAACCCGCAGCAATGGCAGATCCTCGACCGGATCACCGCCGAGTTCGCCACCGGCGCCGGCGCGCGCGAGACCCTGCGCACCCGCTTCGCCGTCGGCGACCCCAAGCAGTCGATCTACAGCTTCCAGGGCGCCGAGCCGCGCGAGTTCGCGACGATGCACGGCAAGTGGAAGGGCGAGGCGCGCTCGGCCAAGCTCCGGTTCGAGGACGTCGACCTGAAGCTGTCGTTCCGCTCGACCCTCGGCGTGTTGCGGGCGGTCGACGCCACCTTCCACCTGCCCGAGCACTACGACGGCCTCGGCTTCGACGATGCGGCGGTCGGCACCGTCCACACCACGGCGCGGGCCGGCGCGCCCGGCACCGTCGAGCTGTGGCCGATCGCCGAGCCGGTGGAGGAGGTCGAGCCCGACGCCTGGGCCGCGCCCGTGGACGCGCCGGAGGCCAACGCGCCGGCGATCGTCACCGCACGCCGGATCGCCCGCGCGGTGCGGACCTGGGTCACTGCGGGCGACACCAGCGGCCGGGTCTGGCGGCCGGGCGAGGTGCTGGTGCTGGTGCGCAAGCGCGGGCCGGCCTTCGAGGAGGTGATCCGCGCGCTGAAGGGCGCCGGCGTGCCGGTCGCCGGCCAGGACCGGCTCGACGTCGGCGCGCACATCGCGGTGGCCGACCTCGTCTCGATCGGCCGCGCCGGGCTGCTGCCCGCCGACGACCTGACGCTGGCCTGCGCGCTGAAGACGCCGCTGGTCGGGCTCACCGACGAGGATCTCGTCCGCATCGCCGCCGGCCGCGACCGGTCCGAGACGCTGGAGGACGCGCTCGCCCGGCATGCG
>NZ_VRVH01000524.1:0-1774 GCF_008040095.1 Methylobacterium sp. WL6
GATGGGGGCCGCCGCCGGCGAGCTGCCGCTCGCCGCGGCGCTGCGCGACGCGCGCAGCGATCCGCTGATGCAGCAGGTCCTGCGCAACCTCGGCGCCCGGCTGATGCTGGCCGGCGCCGACGGCACGAGCCGCGCGATCCTGCTCACCTCGGCCGCGCCCGGCGAGGGCAAGTCCTTCACCACCCTGGCGCTCGCCCAGCTCAACGCGGCGAGCGGGCGCCGCGTGCTCGTCCTCGAATGCGATCTGCGCCGCCCGGTCTTCGAGACGGCTCTGGACCTGCCCGCCGGCCCCGGCCTCGCCGGCGTGCTGCGCGGCGAGGCCCTGCCGCGGGAGGCGGTGATCGCGACGGCGACGCCCAACCTCGACGCCATCCCCGCCGGCGCGGCGACCACGGAATCGACCGAGCTGCTGATGGGCAAGCGCATGACCGAGCTGCTGCTCTGGGCCCGCAAGTACGACCTGGTGCTGATCGACAGCCCGCCCGCGGCGATGCTGATGGACGCCCAAATTTTGGCGCGGCAGGTCGACGGCGTGCTGTGCTGCACCCGCTGGGGCCGCTCGCAGGTGTCGGCGATCAGCGCCACCGTCAACGGCCTGCGCGAGGCCGGCGGCGACGTGTTCGGGCTCGCGATCACCATGGTGCGGGCCGACGACCACCCGTTCTACGACACCGGGCACGAGCCGGCGCGCCGCTATCTCGGAGCCGCGTGATGGACCGTCCGCGGGTCGTGTTCGTCAACCACACCAGCACGATGTCGGGCGCCGAGATGGTGCTGTGCGATGCCGTGGGACCCTGGCGCGGCGCCACCGCCTTCCTGTTCGAGGACGGGCCGCTCGCGCCCGCGCTGCGGGAGCGGGGGCTGGCGGTCGTCCGTGCGCGGCGCGGATCCGGGCTGTCGTCCCTGCGCCGCGACGGCTCGCCCTGGCGCGCGATTCCACTGGCCGGACGGCTCGCCGCGACGATCCTCGCGCTGGCGCGGACCGCGAAGGCCCACGACGTGGTCTACGCCAACTCGCAGAAGGCCTTCGTCCTCTCGGCCCTCGCCGCGGCTCTCGTGCGCCGCCCGCTGATCTGGCACCTGCACGACATCCTCGATCCCGCGCATTTCGGGGCGGCGCAGCGTGGGCTTCAGGTCCGCCTCGCCAACGCGTTCGCCGCCCGGGTCGTGGTTCCGTCGCAGGCCGCCGCCGACGCCTTCGTCGCGGCTGGCGGGCGCCGGGATCTCGTCGAGGTTGTGCCCAACGGCCTCGACCTCGACGGCGAGCCCGGCGACCCGGCCGCCCTGCGCACGAGCCTCGGGTTGCCGCACGGCCCACTGGTCGGCGTCTTCAGCCGGCTCGCCCCGTGGAAGGGGCAGCACGTGGTGCTGGAGGCCCTGGCCCGCTCGCCCGGCACGGCGTGCATCGTCGCCGGCACCGCCCTGTTCGGCGAGGACGCCTACGCGAACGGTCTGCATGCGCGCGCGGCCGAGCGCGGGCTCGCCGACCGCGTCCACTTCCTCGGCCAGCGCGGGGACGTGACGCGCCTGATGCGCGCGGTGGACGCGGTGATCCATCCCTCGATCGCCCCCGAGCCGTTCGGGCGCACCCTGGTCGAGGCGATGCTGGTCGGGACGCCGGTGATCGCCACCGATACGGGCGCGGCGGCCGAGATCCTCGACCGGGGCGCGGCGGGGACCCTGGTGCCGCCCGGCGACGCGGGGGCGCTCGCCGACGCCATCGCCCGCGTCCTGTCCGCGCCGCCAGGGCTCTCGGCCCAGGTCGCCCGGGCGC